>CBDUZY010000067.1:0-9644 GCA_965371825.1 uncultured bacterium | reverse complement strand
CCGACAGACGGCTGACTTTCAGCCTCCTCGCCCCGCGTCGCCTTCTTGGGGGGGGGGACGCAGTCGGCAAATCACGTCGCCGCCACGAGGCGACAAGACAGCGATCCGAATGAACAAAACCGGTGCGAGCCGCCCGGATGTGTTCGTGCCCACGGTTTACCCGGGAGGGCACACCGGCCGGCGGGTGGAGGAATGCGACAAGCGGCGAAACGCCGAGCACAATAAGGCTTGGTCCCACAATCCAGAGCCATACCGCTTGCTTTCCGGGGGGGAGGGAAAGCGATCCGGCCAGATGGGTTATCGCGCGCTCGCGCGTTGCCTTTCTGGCCGGTGTGGTTTACGGACAAGGCGCACCCGATCGAACGTACCGCTACGGTCCGGCGCTCGCCGACACAGGCCCGATCCGCCGTGGCGCCGTGGCCGACGAAGGCAACGCAACTCATTTCCCCGGGAGACGTTCCCCGCACTGGGCGCAGTAGACAGCCTGCTCACGGTTGACCTGCTGGCAACGCGTGCAGCGTCGCGAAGGGCGGCGAAACGACGTGGCGATCAGGACGATCGCGATGACGATCATCCCGCCCAGCAAGTAGCGGTCGTATTGGGCCAGACATGTCGCGATAATCGTGTCGATCGCACGCCACCCCGGAGGATAAACATCTAGAAGCCGAGGGCTGGACTCTGCTCCCCGTCGCCGGCTTCTCTAGAACTCTAAGCGGCAGAGCGCATGATCAGACGGAGAGCAGAACTCCGGCCTGCTGCGCTCTGCGTTAACGGGCGACACGCGAGCATCGACGGACGGTATCCACGACGTTGTCGTCGTCTCGAGTCGACGAGACCGCCGAATCCACCCCGTCGATGGTCCGAGGATGCCGCACACGCTTGGTTCCCCTCTTCCCCCGCGGGAATTACCTTCCCCCGCTGGGATTAGCAGACGCCGCCCCGGACGCCGGCGCCCTAGAGAGCAACACAATCCTATATTGAGTATATCGTCCGATTTTCAGCCGGACAAACGCAAACGGCAGTTTCCTGAATTCCAGACTGCGAGTTGCTGAAGGCCCGGACGCGACTCTTGATCTGTGATTTGTAGTCCTCAGTCCATGATGCCCTCGCCGGCTGCTGCGATGGTCTACTCGACGGCAAGCCCACCGGCTATCTCGACGGGCTCGCCGCGGCGCCGGGAGCAAGCCCGGTGACAGACGCTCGAACGCCCACGGCTCCGTTCGCGATCCGCCAACCACCAGCGATTTCAAATGAATTAGTGCATTACTCCGCAGCCCCGAACAGAAGCAGGAGGATGGCGGCTACGGCCGCTGGAAGGAGTACAAACGCCGCGGCTGTGATGAGCGGGAACCGGAACCAGTACAGCCGGCCGAGATGACGCAGGTAGCGCAGCTCTTCTCGAAGACTCAGCTTGCTCGCCCCTGCCGTGCGCGCAGCGAACGTAATGGGGACCTCCGCCGGTCGGCGACAGCCACCCTTCACGTAGAGCTCCAGGGCGATCTTGTAGCCGATCGGGTTGAGCCGCGTACACCGCTCCCACGTCGATCGATCGAGTGCGAAAAAGCCCGACATAGGATCGCTGAGCGGAGCCAGCGGTCGTGCAAGAAGTGTCGCCACGCCGCTGGTCAGCCGCCGATACCACGGCCAATCGCCCGCCACGACGCCCTTGTCGGCGTACCGCGAGCCGATCACAAAGTCACATTCAGGATCGGCCAGACGGTTTAGCAGGGCCGGTATCATCTCCGGGGGATGCTGAAGATCGCCGTCGAGGACCACAAACCGGTCGTGCACAGCCTCCTTGAAACCCGCAAGAACGGCGCTGGACAGGCCTCGCTCGTCGCGTCGAACGATCAGTCGAACGGGGTACTCGCCGCGCAGGGACTCGACCGCGAGCTCCGTTCCGTCCTGGGAGTCGTCGTCCACGATGACCATCTCGGCCTCAATCCCGGCGGCCGACGTCGCCGCAAACACTCGATCCACGAGAGGTCTAATGTTGGGCGCCTCACGAAATGTGGGGACAATGACCGACACGGCCGATAATAATGAAGGCATGGCGACGGATCATACGTCATGCGACCCCCCGGGGACAACTCACCGCCGGTGGTTTGACACGCCCGAAGCGGAAGGGTAGATACGCGCGGCGCGGACGCGACCGGTCGGGGAAAGGTGTGTATGAATCGACGGTGGGGTCGGGCGGTCCCGCCATCCTGTCGCCGTGAGGCGGCCCTCGGTCACGGATCACTCCAGTGCTCTCAGCCCTCGGAGCCAAGACAGTCGGGTCCATAGCGGCGTTCGGTCGCTTCGGGATCTTCACTTGGCAGATGGTGCGCTGGCTGATCCCCGGGCTGGTCCAGTGGCGGACCTGGGCACGGACGATGCCCCTCTTCTACGAGGTCGGAAACCGCACACTTCCGGTGATCATGGTTACCGGTACGTTCGTGGGCCTCGTTCTCGCCATACAAAGCTACGACCAGTTGAAGGAGGCGGGGTTCGAGCAGCGCATGGGCGTGCTCGTAACGGTCACGCTGGTACAAGAGCTGGGACCCGTGCTAGCCGGGGTTATGGTAGCCGGCCGGGTCGGTGGAGCACTTACCGCCGAGCTGGGCACGATGCGAGTCACCGAGCAGATCAGTGCCTTGAGGGTCATGGGCGCCGACCCGATCCGACAACTTGTGGTCACGCGCTTCCTGGCCTGCTTGCTCTTGACCCCCCTTCTGACTTTCTTTTGCGATCTGTGCGGATCACTCGCGGGGTGGTTTATCGCCGTTCAACTCAAGAACATACCGTCGTCGCCCTACTGGTACTACATAGAGGACGCGATCGTATGGTGGGACGTGATGGTGGGCTTCATCAAGAGCGTCGTCTTCGGCGGAATGATTGGGTTGATCGCGTGCTATAAGGGCTTCTTCTGTCGCCCCGGCGCGGAGGGGGTCGGGCGGGCGTGCACGGAATCGTTCGTTGCCTGCTTCATCACGATTCTCATCACGGACTTCTTCATCGGGTATTTCCTCTCCGGTCTATACCGGGGCATCTGGGGGTTCAAGTCGCTCGTCTGATGGTCGATCTATCCAGCAAACCCAGCGACGCGGACTCCATAAACGGCGAGGCTGTCGTGCGCCTCGTCAATGTCCACAAGCGGTTCGGGAGTCTGGTCGTGCTCGACGGCATCAACTTGGCCCTGAGAGAGGGTCAAACCACCGTCGTGATCGGGGAGTCCGGTGCGGGCAAGAGCGTCATACTCAACCACATTGTTCGACTCCTCAGGCCCGACAGCGGCGAGGTCCACTTCCGTGGTCAGCGCATCGACAACATGCCCGAGCGCGAGCTGGCCAAGCTGCGTCCGCACTTCGGATTCCTGTTCCAGCTAAACGCCCTGTTCGACTCGATGACCGCCGGTCAGAACGTCGCCTTCCCGATTATCGAGCACGCCAAGTACAACAAACGAGAGATCGAGGAAATCGTCGCCGCAAAGCTCGCCATGGTTGGACTCGACGGAGTCCAGTCCAAGTTGCCCTCGCATCTTTCGGGCGGACAGAAGAAACGCGTCGCCCTCGCTAGGGCGATAGCTCTCGATCCGGAGATAATACTGTATGACGAACCCACCACGGGACTCGATCCGCCGCGCGCCGACGTAATCAACGAGTTGATCATCAAGCTCCAGCGAGAGCTCTCGGTAACGAGCGTTGTGGTGACGCACGACATGGCCAGCGCCCGCAAGGTCGCCGACCGAATCGTAATGTTACACAAGGGTGAGTTCATCTTCGACGGCACGCCGGCAGAGATCGACCGCTGCGACGACGCCAGGGTACGCTGCTTCGTAGAGGGTCGCTGTTCGGAGGAGATGTTGCAGACGCTTCAGGAGAAGACTCCATCATGAGCGAAACGGCGCGTAATCTAATGGTGGGAACGTTCGTGATAGTCTCCCTCGTGGTGCTGGCCACATTGATGGTCTGGTTCGGCGAGGTGCCCGATTGGATGGGGGGGAACGAATGGACCCTCAACATCATAGACGTGCGCGAGTTGCGGGGACTCGAAGAGGGAAGCCCTGTTCAGCTCAACGGGGTGGAAATCGGCCGGGTCAAGTCGCTCGAGTTCAGCGACAGCGAACGCCCCGCCAGTGGCGTGGTGATTGTGGCGGGGATCAAGCAGCAGTACTCCGTGCCAACGGACGCCGTCGCCCGGGTGTACGGAGCAACGCTCGGGTTCGGCTCCGGGCACATCGACATCGTCGTGGCACCCGACTCGAGCGCCCCACCTCTGCCCGAAGAAGGCGCCACAATCCCGGGCGAGATGAGGAGCCTGATCGGCGAGCTCATCACCAAGGAAATGGTAGAGTCCACGCAACGGACGATAGGCAACTTCGGAAACCTCGCCGACGCGGCAACACCCGTGGCGAAGAATCTGGCGGAACTTCTGGAACCGCGCGGCGTCGCCGAGGTGGACGACCCCGAGGCCGGCGTCGCCCCCAACCTCACGACCGTAGTGGAGCGAATGGACACGCTCGTCGCGAACCTCAACACGGTGCTCGGAGACGTTGACGTACAGGACGACATGAGGGGCGTCGCCCGGGACCTGAAAACCGCCACGGAGGGTCTCAAGGAGACCGTCGAAATCTGGAAAACGACCAGCCGGGAAATCGCCGACAAACTCGATGCCGGAATAGAGCGAACGAACGAGAATCTCGATCGGACCTTCGTTAAGCTCAACGAGGTCCTGGATAACCTGGACGACGGATCGAAAAGCCTTGCGAACGTGATGCGGCAGGTGGAACAGGGACACGGTACCGCGGGCAAGCTTGTCCGGGATGAACGACTGTACGAAGCTGCCGTCCTCTCGCTCGAGCGGTTCGCCGACGCCGTCGGGTCGCTGCAGGCGATTCTGGCGAAGATAGAGCGCGACGGCTATGTCACCGTCGGCAAGGCGCCCAGCGGCATACTGCGAAAGAACTTCCCACTACAGACCGACGATTCCCGGGGAGATTGACCCGGCATCCCTTGCACCCAGCATCGACCCCGTCGTCCTCAGGTTGACAGCGCCGGAAAGCAGCCGGTACAATCTCGCCCCGCGCGGAAGAGCAGCCGCTAAGAGAGGTTACAGAGAAAGTGCCCCAGCAACGACTAAGCGATCTCTGCCGAGTGATGGCGCAGAACGGTTTCGCCGCTCGGCTCGAAGGAGAGGACCGATCGGTACGCGCGGTTAACACACTTGAAGACGCCGGCGAGGGCGAGCTGAGCTTCCTGTCGAACCCCAAGTACCTAGGCGCCGTTGCGACGACCAAGGCGTCGGCCTTGGTGGTCAAGGATGGCGTAGTACTGCCGGACGGCATGTCGGCCATCCGCTGTGCAGATCCATATGCTGCCGTGACCGTGGCCATCATCACACTACATGGACACCGTCAACACCCCGAGTGGGGACTGAGCGAGCGAGCGACGATCGATCCCACGGCGAAGATCGGGGAGAACCCGAATATCGCCGGAGGCGCAACGGTAGCCGACGGCGCCATCGTCGGCGACGACTGCACGATTTATCCGGGGTGCTACGTCGGAACCGGTGCACGTATAGGCCACGACTGCACGCTGTTTCCCAATGTGGTCGTTTATGATCACTGCGAGCTTGGTGACCGGGTCACGATTCACGCGGGCTCGGTAATCGGCGAAGACGGTCTCGGTTATGCTCCGCACGACGGGAAGTGGATGAAGATCCCCCAGGTCGGACGAGCGGTGCTGGGCGATGATGTCGAGATCGGTGCGAATTGCACGATCGATCGCGCAACACTCGGCCGGACGGAAATCGGAGCCGGAACCAAGTTCGGAAACCTTGTGGTCATCGGACACGGCACCAAGGTGGGCCCGGACTGTATGTTTATAGGCTTGATCGGTGTAGCCGGCTCGGTGACGATCGGTCGGCACGTCACGCTCGCCGGTCAGGTCGGCGTGGGCGGGCACATCACCGTCGGCGATGATGCCACAATCGGCGCCCAGTCTGGAATCGTGGGCAACGTAGCACCGAAGGCGACACTGCTCGGTTACCCCGCTATCCCCGTTGAAAACGCAAGACGGTCGATGTCGGTCGTTCAGAAGTTGCCCGATTGGGTCCGGCGGATTAAGGCCCTGGAACACGAGGTGCGAGAGCTGCGGGAGAAACTGAACGCCGACGCGCCCACGTAGCTTGCCGGAGCCGCGGGCGGAGTGGAATCCCGACTTGCCGGGAACCCGCGCCGCACCTTTCGGATAGCACGGTTGTCGCACAAACGCATCGTCGATCGCTCTCAATAGTGAAAGCCAATGGGTGCAACGGAATCGCCTTCAGCCACTCGCCTCGGCATTATCGCAGGTGCCGGCCGGTTCCCGTTCATGGTCGTCGATGGTGCCAAACAAGCCGGATGCCATGTGACCGTCATCGGACTGAAGGGCTTTGCGGACGAAGGTCTCGCAGCCCGGGCGGATGCGTTTCGATGGGCGGGTCTGGGGCGCATGGGGCGATGGATTCGCATTCTCAAACGAGGCCGGGCCCGGACCGTCATTCTCGCCGGATCGGTGACGAAAGAGAGCATGTACGGCAAGTGGCGACTGCTCCGCTTGCTACCGGACTGGACCGCATTCAGAATATGGTTTCTGCAGCTCACCGACAAACGCAACGACGCCGTGCTTTGCGCCGTGGCCGATGAGTTCGAAAGACACGGAATCGTCATGCAGGACTGCGTGAAATACTCGGCCGAGCACATGGCCCCCGAGGGCGTACTCACCCGCAGGCAGCCCTCCGCTGCTCAACGCAAAGACGCCGACTTCGGCTGGTCCATCGCCAAACAGATGGGCTTACTCGACATAGGCCAGTCGATCGCCGTCAAGGAGACCGAGGTCGTCGCCGTCGAAGCCATCGAGGGTACGGATCGCATGATCGAGCGCGCCGGCGCGCTGGTTTCAAACGGCGGATGGATGATGATCAAGGTGGCCAAGCCGGATCAAGATATGCGCTTCGACGTGCCCACCGTAGGCCCCGACACCATCGCCAAGCTCGCCCGACACCGCGCCAAGATGCTCGTAATCGAGGCCGGCAAGACGGTCATCGTCGATCGCGAGAAGATGATCGCCGACGCCGACCGCTCCGGCATGGTCATCCTCAGCCGCGCGGAGGGTTGACCGCCGACCGACCATGCGTCGAGAAGGCCCTTGCCGTTCCGGCCAGCAGTAGGATCGCTAGAGTCGCCAGCCCCCACTCGGACAGAGTCGGGACTCCAACGGCGGTCGGCTCACATTCGACCGCCGAGCAGAGTTCGTTCTCGCTCCATGTGCACTGCGGGCACGTGCACTGCTCGACTGGAACTGCATCGGTACAGATACCTGTCTCGCCGTCGCAGCAGGCACCGTTCGGGATCGGTTCGCCACAGGTCAGCTTCTTGCGGATGTCCATTACGATCTCGAAACCCGGAGGCGGCGGCAGCCAGCGCCGAAAACTGATGGCGAAGACGTACGTCTCACCCGGCACCGTGGGCACGCACAGACACGATTGCCAGGAGGGTGCATTGCCCGAGGCGACATAGCACGGGGCGGAAGGATCGGTATCCGGCTCGTCGCCGGAACACTCGTCGTTCGTGTAGGCCGACGATTCACACTCCGCGTCGAAATCCCAGAGGATCTTGGTGTCACAAGAGTCACACGTGTGGATGCTGGTGAACGGCGTATCGGCGGTGTATGTGAAGTACCCACCATGCGTCAGGAACGGACCGTTGCCACCGTTGTGAACCTCGGTTGCGGTGTCACAAGACACGCCGTCGCGCGTGCACGTACACGCGCCTTCCTCGCCCGGAGGAATGCACCGGCCGGGGCAGTTTGCATCGTCCGTCCCGTCACAATGCTCGCCCCAATCGATATCGGCGATGTTGTTGCCGCAGTGGTAATCGCATGGGTCGCTGCGGACGACCGAGTAGTCGTCGATGTCCCAGTCGTAGATGTTGTTGTCGTGGACGAAGATGGCCCGTCCGATCCATTGGTCCAAGTGGGTCAGCCCAGCGGCCTGTTCGTAGACGCCCTCGACTCCGTTCCAATCGTACGTGACCCTGCCGATTCGCTCGCCGGTCACGGGATCCCGGTAACATGGATCGATATGGGTGGTTATGGTGTCGTACTGACCCGAGCCGGCCGTGAATCCGATAGTGTAGTGGTCTCCGAGCCCGTAATCGTACACGTACGCAAAGCCGTAGTAACTGAAGTAATGGTAGTGACCCCACCACTCTGTGCTGCTATCCGAGACAGTCAAGTATCGAAAGCTCGATCCCCATGGTGAGACACCCGACTCGGCACCTTGGGCTATCTTGTACGAAATCGTCGTCGGGGTGGGCGGGAACGGGCCGCCCATCGACGGTGTAAACGCCGTTATCCGACAGTTCGACACGTGAAAACCGCCGATGCAGCCCGGCGGATTGCCACCGTTTGCATCGGGTGAGAACCGCAAGTGCTGGTCACCAGTGGCCGGGTTGGAGGCGTCGATGTGTGGCTCCTGGCAATGCTCGGAGCTCATCGACGTAAACCAGCCGGTGTTTGGATTCGGGTCGTCCCAGCAGCAGTTGCCGTCCGCGATCGGATCACCGGTGCAGCCTTCAGGCAACGGCGGCCCCGGGCAGTTCGTGAATACCGAAGGATCACATATGAATCCCAGGTTCCAGCCGTCGCTCGCCTCGAAGCCGGTCGATTCCACTACCTGTCCGGCGGTGAACGTGGGAGCCCAAAGACCCACGAAGAAGGCGAGTACGATGAGTGACCGTACGCCAGTGTGCGCCTTACAAAGAGTGTGCATCGTTTCATCCTCAGCCGGGCGGATGGTTCACTGCGAGACGACCGCGTGTCGAGAAGACCCTTGCCGTGCCGGCCAGCAGCAGGATCGCTAGAGTCACAAGCCCCCACTCGGACAGAGTCGGGACTCCAACGGCGGTCGACTCGCATTCGACTGCCGAGCAAAGCTCGTTTTCGGTCCAGGTGCACTGCGGACACGTGCACTGCTCGACCGGAACGGCATCGGTGCAATACCCCATCTGGGCGTTGCAGCACGCGCCGTTGGGGATCGACACGCCACAGGCCATCGTCTTCCCGATGTTGATCACAACCTCTGTTCCGAGGGGCGGCGGAATAACGTCGTCCCACTCACCGACAGCGAAAACGTACGTCTGACCAGGATTGGTCGGGACGCACAGACACGACTGGTAGTCCCCGCAACCAAGGCCTCCAATGTCGCAGTCGTCATTCATATCATTGGGTGGGAACGTGCAGTCTACGTCAAAGTCCCAGTAAATCTCTGTGTCCCCGATCGGGCCGCCGCACGTGTCGACCGTCGTGAAGGGCGTGTCAGCCGTGTACCGGAAGAACCCGCCGTGCGTCAGGAACGGACCGTTCGAGCCGTTAAAGACCTCGGTCGCGGTGTCGCAGGACTCGCCGTCACGCGCGCACGTGCACTCGCCTTCCTCGCCTGGACGGACGCACATTCCGGGGCACAGGGCATCCTCGCCCGGCCCGTGGTCGCACTCTTCACCGGGTTCGACACCATCCGCGCCGCACGTGCTTGCGCAGGGTTCGCCGCGGATGATCGAGTAGTCGTCGATGTCCCAACCGGACTCGTCGTTGTCGTGCACGAAGATGCCCAGCGAGACCCAC
>CBDUZY010000066.1:0-9663 GCA_965371825.1 uncultured bacterium | reverse complement strand
CGTCGCCGTTTATGAACGCCATCTCGGATGTCGTGGAGAGAGTGACCCGCGACGTGGAATGGGACGCCGACCCGATCGAGGGAACCCGGGTGGAGGCCACGCCGGAAGAGTTCACGCAACGAATCAAGGGCTTTGCCCGCTACCTCGGCGCGGACCTCGTGGGCACCACGAAGCTGAACCCGGCCTACATATACAGTCACATCGGCCGTTCGCCCGGTAAGTGGGGGGCGCCCGTCGATCTCGGTCATTCCCACGCCATCGCAATCGCCGTCGAAATGGACTTCGACATGGTGCGCCACGCGCCGGACACCGCGACTACGACGGAAACCTCGTTCAAGTATTTCGAGGTCGCCAAGATAGCCATGATGGTCGCCCGGTACATCAACCTCCTGGGCTACGAAGCTCGCGCCCACGTGGACGGCAACTACCGCGTGCTGTGCGTCCCGATTGCGGCTGACGCCGGTCTCGGAGAGCTGGGTCGATTGGGACTGCTGATAACGCCCCGGTTCGGTCCTCGCGTTCGCCTGTCCGTCGTCACCACCAACATGCCGCTTACCCAGGATGAACCGATAAGCTTCGGGGTCCAACACTTCTGCGAGTTCTGTAAAAAGTGCGCGACTTGCTGCCCGTCGGCGGCCGTGGACTCGAACGGAAAGACCGTACACAACGGCGTGGAGAAGTGGCAAACCAATCAGGAGCGCTGCTATCGATTCTGGCGCGTCCTCGGCACCGACTGCGCGGTTTGCGTGAAGGTCTGCCCCTATTCACACCCCGATACGCCGGTCCACAACTTGGTGCGTGGTGCGGTGCGGCGCAACGCAATCGCCCGGCGTCTCGCCCTCTTAGCGGACGATCTGTTCTATGGACGGCGACCCAAAGCGCCATCCGTGCTCCCGAAGTGGCACTCAACCGACTGACGCGCGCAGGCCTGAATCCGACCCGGTGCTCAACGGGGTTGCACTTTCCCGTCGGGCTACAACGCCGCCTCCCGTTGCCGCCTTCTGCCGATACGCCTGTAAGCCTATCCCCACTTGCCTTTCGCGATGTGGCCTTGCATCTCGGTCATCGACAGCTTCATTATCTCGTAGCTGTGGGCCAGGGTCTTTTGGAACACTTGGACGCAGCCGGGATCGAGGTTGTCCTCGATGCCGGCGCTACAGAGCCTTTCCATCTCTCGACCCATGCCCACCAGCCGACAGTGCAGGGCGTTCGTGTGCCGAGAGCGCTCCACCAGACCGGCCGCAGCCTCTTCGAGCAACGTGAACTTGTCCGCCGTCGCTCCGCACTTCGGGCAGTTCTCGGGTGCCGTCTCGCCGTCGTGAATGTACCCGCACGCGCATTTCCACTTCGTCTTCATCGTCGTTCCTTTCGGTTTCGTTGCTGTAAACAGACGCCGTCACACGCGGACTTTGGAACCCCGCGCGAAAACCATCAGGCCTATGCCGTGGCTGCCGCCGGCGCCGGGCGCTGCCCGAGGTCCTGGTCAATCATGAAGAGCACCGCCCCACTGTCCCCAGCCAGCTTGAGCTTGTCGCGAAGGTCCCGGGCCGTCGCCTCCTCCTCGACCTGCTCCGTCACGAACCACTGAAGGAACGTGTTCGCGGCGTGGTCCTTCTCACTAAGAGCGAGATCCACCAGACCGTTGATCAGGCCGGTAACCTTGTGCTCGTGCTCGCAGGTGTCGTCGAACACCTCCAACGCCGAGGTCCACTCTGTCTTCGGCGCTTCCACCGCCGTCAGGAGCACGCGACCGTCGCACTCATTGACGAAGTCGATGAACTTCATCGCGTGCATGTACTCTTCCTGCGCCTGCATACGCATCCAGTGCTCCATCCCCTTGAGTCCCTGCGAGTCCAGCCAGGATGCCATCGAGAGATACAGATACCAGGAGAACAGCTCCGCGTTGATCTGCTCGTTGAAAGCGTCTTGGATCTTCTTGTTCTGCATGTTCAGCTACCTTTCCATTCGTCTCGGAGGCCCGTCCAGGTCGGCCTCCAGGATCAATCAAGTTTTCTCGTCATTCCGAGTCGGTACGTCTCCGTGCTCACCCCGCCTCGGGAAGCCCCAGGTCTTCGCCCGATTCAGTTTCGCCCGAACGACAGGCTCGGCAAATGCCGATCAGCTCCAATGAGTAACCGAGAATCTCATATCCTGCGATGTCTTGAACATCGCACTTCAACGGATTGTCGGGGAGCCCGTGGGCATCGGCCACGCGACCACATTGCACGCACCGTACGTGGTGGTGTTCACCGGTGTTTCCGTCGAATCGAGCCTCGGCTCCCCCCGTTTCCAGCTTGCGGACCAGACCCATGTGTACGAGGAGCTTGAGATTACGATAGACGGTGCCCAGGCTGATTTGGGGTATCCGCCGCCGGGCCATCTCGTGCAACTCCGTCGCAGTCGGGTGGGAGGTGACTTTTCTTAGTTCCTCCAGCACCATCTGCCGCTGCCGCGTATTTCGTCGTGGGGTCTTCGCTTGCATACTTTTCACATTATCAATATCGCCTATGATTACTATTAAGAGAAACGTCTGTCAAGGACTTTTTGGAAAAAACCGTGATCGTCCGGTCCTGCCGAGGAGTTCGCAGCCAAATTCCTCCCTCCTGCCACGACGTTCTGTACCGCAAGGTCCTTCTATTCAGTAGGTTACATCTTTTCTATCGGGCGGCAGGCGAAAAGGCCCAGTCCCGACCATCAGAGGCGGATCTTTGGCGAGTCGGCCTAATTGGGTCGGTGCCTGCGGCTCCTCAACGACGAGATTCAGTCTACCCGGCCCGGGGCCCTTTGAGAAGTGGAAGCCACTGGAAGACCGTCCGGCAACGACAGCAGCGACCCGGCGGCCGGGGAGCCGAGGAGCCAGGTAGCGGGTGCGGCGTCCGGATTCATTCCGGCATCGAACGGGCACCGCTGTGCTTACAGAAGGCTCGTCTGTACAACACGAGCATGCACGCCAGGAGCAGGAGCAGACCGGCGGCTTCGAGCGCGACCCGCGTCTGCCTCCGCCGCGCCTCCTGCAACGCGAGAACGAGATCGTGATCGTAGGCCGTGCGCTTGGCCAGGTTCTTGACGGATCTAGCCAACTCGCTGATCGCCCGGATATCGGATCCGTGCAACTCTTCGCTCAGGGCGGTCAGGGTTTCATCGACGTGGTCGTGCATCTCGGACAGCGCCAGGTTGCGGTATCCCATTCTCTTCAGATCCTGGAACTGGGCGGCTGATGCCTCGATCATCCTGACTGTCTGTTCGAGAAGCTCCCGGATCCGGGCGACGACGGTCATGGTGTTCGGCTTGTGGCACGGTGAGCAGCGCCCGAGCTCCTCCCGGGACCGGGTATCCAGGATGTCGATAGTGGCGAGCGGTATTGCATGACTGCCGTTGCCGTGGCAGAACAGGCAGGAAGGGGCGCCAAAGCTCCCGTGCGGGCTGGCGAGGTGCTTCTCCGCGGCCCTCGTGTGACAGTCCGCGCAGACGTAGGCGATACCGCGGATGCGCGACATACTCACCCCACCGTATCGACCCCACAGACAGATGCCGCTGCCTGAACCCGCGTGCGGGTCACCGCGTTGCTGTTCCATCCGGTTGTCGGCGTGACATTCCTTGCACGCGTACGAGGTGAAGTCCTCGCGGGCGGCGCCCACACCGGCTCTATCCCGCAGAAAGAGGAACTCCGAATTGAACGACAGATGCGAGGCTTTTTTGAACTCATCCTCGGTCGAGAACTGCTCGCGTGTCAGAGACGCGTCACCACCGTGGCAGCTCTCACAGGGGACGTTGTTCTCGTAGTGTACACTCTTGGCCCACTCGAGGTCGACGATCTCCGCCAACCGGCCGCCCTGGTCGCGATGGCACCGCACGCAGGCATTGCCCACGTACCGTTGCTCGGGGCCCCCCGATTCGACAGGCGGTGCAGCCCCGCGGGGGGGAGCCCCGGACGACACTACCAGGGCTATGATTGTCGGGATCGATACCATTTCGAATACCGTCGCTGCCCGCGTAACACCCGCCGGATTCTCCGACGTTCGCTGAACAGCAGCAGATAGAACAGGAACACCGCCGCCGCGAGCATGATCATCATCGGCGCAGACGGCGGCCAGGCAGCCCAGATCATGAGCAGCGCACAAACGGCGATGACCAGCGTGACGAGCGTGCCGTGAAGTAACCCCGTCGGACCGTGCGACCAGCGACGCCCCCAAAACGGTAGGAGCAGCACAGCCAGAAGAAACACGCCCTGCGACACAACGCCGATCGTCTTACCGGAAATACCGAGGAGCTGCTGCGGGGCGAGCTTGAGATACTGATAGGCCGGCAGGAAGTACCATTCAGGCCTGATGTGGGCCGGAGTGGCCCGCGGATTGGCGGGCTCGGACTCCTCGATCCAGTGCCCCAGACCCCAATTGTCCAGAACAACCGGTAGAACCGCCAGGACGGCGATGACCGCAAGAGTGGATAGCACCGCGACGAACATGCGAATGACCTCACTGGGCCAGAAGGATTCGAGCTGGTCCGGTGTGTATTGTTCGCGATAGTCAACAGCCATGTTCGCCACCTCCCGTGGCGGATTAAAGCGGTTTCGATATCCCTGTCCGACGGATCATTACAAAGTGCACCACCATGAAAGCAACAGCCGTGGCCGGCAGCACCCAAATGTGCGCCGCAAAGAAGAAACCCAGCGTCTCACCGGAGATCGTTTCTCCGCGCCGTATCCAAGTCGAAATCTCCTCGCCGACAAGCGGTATCGCGCTGGGGATCTCAGTGCCCACGCTGGCACCCCAGTAACTGAGGCTGGTCCACGGGAGCAGATAACCCGTGAATGCCATAGCCGTAGTCAGCAGCAAGAGAATCGTGCCGGACACCCAGTGCAGCTCGCGCGGGGCACGGTAAATCTTGTAGTAGGCGATTCGCGCCATGTGCATCAGCACCAGCACGATCATAACGTCGGCGCCCACGGTATGTACGCGCTGGACAAGCCAACCCATCTGGACGTTGCTCTTGATGAACGTCACCGAGTCCCACGCCCGTGCGGGGTCCGGCTTGTAGTAGATCAGCAGGAGAATCCCGGTGTAAACCTGGATGATAAACAGCAGGAAGGCAAGCCCACCGAAACAGCCCGCCCAACCCAGCGTCCGCGGAACCCACTTCTTGGTGAAGTTGCGCTCCACGAACGGTTTAAGTTGGTAGCGATCGTCGAGTGCCTGAACAATGGATCGCAACAACTTCATCCGGAGGTTCCTGCCGTCACGCCCGCCCGCCCGAGTCACGGATTTTCAGCACGCCCTCCTCCACAACGAATCCGACCCGTCGTAGCGGGGAGTTCACCGGCCCGCCAATGGGATTGCCGAGGTCGTCGAACTTGCCGTTGTGGCAGGGGCACTCGAATCCATGAGCCTCTGCGTCCCACCGAACGATACACCCGAGATGCGGACACGTCCCGTCGAACGCCCGGATCTCCTCGCCCAGTTTGACAACCACGATCTGCCTGCCTTTGTGCTCGCCCCAGTAACCGTAACCGTCGGCCAGTTCCTCCAGCGGGACCTCCATGAGTTCCACGGGTCCGAGCGCTTTGGGCAGGCGCAAGAACGCGACGAGCGGGTAGCCGATCGCAGCTGTCGAAACGAGGGCGGTTCCACCGATCGCAACTTGGCAGAAGCGTCGACGAGCACCGTCCGCCGGTGCCCCGGGCTCAGCGGTTTCGCTCTTGTCGTTCATCTCGTTGACCCCACTGTTGCGTCCTTCCCGCCAGTATCACTCGATATACTCCGGTTTCAAGCCGGCACGCGGAGCCTTGGGCATCTCACCCTCGCCTCGATCGTAGACCCTGGCCTCATGGCATCCCGGAGAGCAGCTTCCGCCGCCCGTCAGCCTCGTATGGTTGACCTCGATCTCCCACCCGTACGGCCCGAAGGGCGCCGCATCACGCATGTGGAAGGGGTTGGCCGACGCATGGACCTCGTGGCACGCCCGGCAAGTTCGGCCCCGAGACTCCTTGTTAACGTGGATAAAGTGCAGGTTGCGCTCCTTGTCTCGAAACTCCGTAACGCCGATTCCCTTCTCCTCGACGGCGAGAGCCTCGATGTGACACTCGAAGCACAGAGCGTAGCCTTCAACGGTGAACCCCGCGTAGAAGGACTCCGGATAGTCCTTGGTCAGCAAAGCCCGACGTGTCGAGGCGTGCGACTCGTGACACGGCGAGCACAGCCCTTCGCGGATCGGGCCGTGATGCCTCGGGTTCTCCTTCAATTGGCTGACCAGATCGGTGAGTACCCGCCCGTCCTCCGTCCTCAGCGGTTCGTTATGACACGAGAGACACAGGGGTTTCTCCTGTTCGGTCAGAAGGTCGGGCAGCACGCTGCCGTGCCCGACGTGACAGCCGCTGCACGATTCCTTCGTCGTAAGCGCGCCGTGAACAAACGGAGAGGTCTCTACGAGCTTGCGAATGTTGTCATGCTCGTGGCACAGATAGCAGAGGCCCGGCGGTTCCTCTCGTAACTGCCCGGGATGCTCCATCGTGTGAGCATCGTGGCAGTCCAGGCACCTGCCCTCCATTACGGGTGTGTGCGATCGGCCGATCAATTCGAGTCGCGATCGCAACTCCCCGTGGCACTCCATGCAGAGCTGTTGCACCTCCTTGGGCAAGAGTCGCGGCTTCCATGAGGAATGAGACTCGTGGCACACGTCGCAAGCGCCAACGATTTCGACTCGACCGTCGACGTGTCGTATGCCCCCGTACTCCTCAGGCTTGTGGCATGGAAAGCAGAGCGGCCCCGACGGATCGCCGAGCAGTTGGAGCCGATGATCGCTGCCGTGCGGATCGTGACACTTGTCGCACTCGTTATCCGCCACGGGTTTGTGGATAACGGCGCGCTCGGACCGCGTGTGGCAGTGCTCGCAGAGCTCCTCCTTGGGAACGATTAGTCCGTAAGTGTGCTTCCCAACGTCGGCGACGACGTGGCACGCGTCGCATTGCTTCTGGGCGTTGGGACCGTGAAGGACCCTCCCAGCCATCACCTTCGTGTGGCACTCCGTCGTCACGCACGAATCGACGGGGCCGGTCGGTCGTTCCACAGGCGGGGGAGGACTATCGCCGGGCTCGGGCGTTCGCACGCCGGGCTGGCTCGATTCCTCGAGCACAATCTGCGCCGGCGTCGTCGCGCTCGCAGCCAGCGAGCAGAGAATCGCAAGTAGAAGGTGGCGACGGTGCATAGATGAACCCACACCTTACCGGACTTCGGCCCTTACGGCGATGGCTACGAGACCCCAAATTGCCGCAGACACCCGGGCCGGGACACTTAACTCCTAGAGGACTAATCGGCCATCTACGGGTGGAAAGCCTCAGTTACTAACTGATCCCCCGAACCGCCGGGGCTGCAAGGCCGGTGCCAGACGATCTCGATCAGCAGCAGGTCGGGGCCCATGGTGCCGGTCCGCGAGATCGCAACGTATCGGACCTGATCGGCTTCGTTGCGGAAAGCCCTGGTCGTGGTAACTTTCCGCTTGAGTTTACCGAAACCTACTTACAGGAATAGCTACGGCACACTAGGCCAAGTGTAACGGCTGCAATAAGGTCCCGCCGCCTAATGGATCGTGAAACCGCGCTCAGAATCCTGGGCCTCGATGCGTCGGCCTCGCCGGAAGAGCTCGAGGCCACACATCGGCGGCTCGTGGCCGACCTGGATGGGCTAGTTGACAGCGCCGAGGCGGACACGGTCAAGGCCAAGCATCGCGCGGAGAAGGAACGGCTTGACCAAGCCGCAACCGCTGTCCGGCAGCAGCCGGACGAGCCCGAGGTGAATCGCCTGACGCTGCGCCAGGAGATGGACAATCACTCATCCGCAGGCCACCGCTTCTCCGTCGACGAAGCAGTCCACGTGGGACGCGCCATTTGCCGCGCGCTCGACTCCTCCGGCGATCGCCTCGCTCACGGCGGCCTTAACCCCGCCAACGTCTTTCTACGCGATGACGGGACTGTCAAGCTGGGAGCCTTCGACCCGAAGAGTCCGTCACCGACCGGTCCGGCGGCGACAGTGGGCGGTTCGGGGCGAGCGATTGCGTACATCGCACCGGAGCAATTGACGGGCTCGACCGCGATCGACCACCGAGCGGACCAGTACTCCACGGCTGCGATCCTGTACGAGATGCTTACCGGCGACGTGCTGATAGGACGGGTAAAGTCCGTGGGGGAGGCCGTACCGGACGTTCCGCGACCACTCTCGCAGGCGCTGGACCGTGCCCTCTCAGCGAAACCCTCCGACCGGTTTACCGATCTGAGCGCGTTCGCGCGGGCACTGGCGGGGGGTGCCGCGGCTCGGAGGAGTCGAAGGTGGGGTCGAGCCGCCGCTATTGTGATCCTGCTGCTGGTAGCGGCGGGCGCGACGTTCCCCGTGTGGGAGGGCCGGGTCAGGCGGGTTATCAGCAGGGCGATGCACGATCCCCAGGCACAGGCGGTTGCGGAAACGGCTCGGACGCAGGCCCTTGTGGCCGCGTCTGCGTGGCGACATGTCGTCGAGCTGCTTCCCACTGAGCTTCGACCGGACGGACCGGGTGGAGCGGACGAGGCGTTCTCAGCGGGCGACAGACTCTTCGAGACGAAGGGCTACGGCAAGGCCGAGGAGGCATTCCGAAAAGCCCTCGATCTGTACGAGTCGCAAACGGCCGCGGCGACCGCGCTTCTCACAAATGAACCCTCGCGATTAGGCCGAGAAGTCCGGGACCTTCTGGAACGTCTCGACGGAGTGGAGGAGAAGCTTTACGACCGAGTCGCCGAAGCTGACACGCACGTGGAAGGTTGCGAAAAGAACCTCGACAACGCCCGTACCGATGAGGAGCGGGATGCGATGGCGGCGCGGTTGCGGGCAGCCGAGGATGAGCTCGATCTGCTGAACCAGCTCAAGACGCTGACCGGCGCGAACGTGTTTAGCCAGTCTCTTCGGCGACAGATCCGAAGCGCGCTGAGCGAAGGCGACCGGCACCTCGAGACGGGGCGTCGTCGGGAAGCACTGTCATCGTACGCCAAGTGCAGGACACGGCTCGAGGCGCTGTTGACCTGGCCGGAGCGAGCGGAGTCGGCTTTGCGCGACCGCAGCGTACTGTTGGATGAGATGAAGCGACTGCGGTCCGTGCTGGGCGCATCGGCGCTCGAGCTTCAGGGCGTTCAGTCGGCGTTCGACGCCGCCGCGGCACGCATGTCGCTGGGGGATGAAGAACTCGATGCCGGCCGGGTGGTGGAGGCTCTCACGTCGTTCGACGCGGCCCGCGAAGAGCTTTCCGGAATCAGGATGCGGGCGGTCGAGGGGCTGCTGGTACGGGCTCGCACGTTCGATGATGAAGGGAAACCCGCAGCCGCGGCGCTCGCCCTGGATGAGTTGCTGGCATTGGACCCGGACCACTTAGCGGGTCGGCAACTGCGATCAAAGATCGCCGCCTACCGAATGACCAACTCGATCGGCATGGAACTCGTCTTCATTCCGCCCGGCGAGTTCAATATGGGCAGCCCGCGGGATGAAGGCGGGCGTGACGACGACGAAGGCAGGCATCGCGTGAGAATCACCGCCGGGCTCTACATGGGAGCGACGGAGGTGACGCAGGCTCAATGGCGAGCAGTGATGGAGGATAACCCGAGCAGATGGCCCGGCGATGACCTCCCGGTCGAGCAGGTTGCGTGGGAGG
>CBDUZY010000065.1:0-9863 GCA_965371825.1 uncultured bacterium | reverse complement strand
ATGGCGGCGATCGTGTCACTCTTCGGCATCATCGTGGAGTTACTCCCAAGTGTACCGACGGAATCGTCCGGGCCTGTTGCACCAGAATCGATTGCGCGTCTCGGCGTGGAAGTATCGACACCACCGCCGACAGCGCTTGAGGCACGCCGGCCCGCTGAACGCGCAGCGATTTCGTGTCCAAGCGCAGAGTGTGCGCATGTCGCGAACGAAAAGCGCATGTCCCGCAAGTGGCGGGGCCGTATTGGGCGATTGAGACATCGTCGCCGGCGCCGAAGTTGCGCCGCCCTGGACCGGAATGATCGCGATAATCCTCGCACTCGTTTCGGCCCGGCATCCAGGAACCAACGGAACCGTTCCGGGCGGAACGCGGCGTTCGCCGGTTGACGCTCGGCGGTCTAAGCCGCTAGCATGCCGGCGATGACTATCCGTTTTCAATGCGGTTCCTGTTCGCAGCCGATCGAGGTCGACGACGAATTGGCGTCGAAGGTCGTCGGTTGTCCGTACTGCCGCAATACCGTGACAGCCCCAACCGAATCCACGCTCGCTCAGCCCGACCGCATCCCCGTAGCCTCACCACTCGACGCGAGCGGGGGTACTTTCCAGGCGGCATCGACTCCGCCGACTGGATATGCCGGCGCGCAGGCCCAATCGAATCCGCTCGCGATCGTCGCGTTCGTGTCGGCGTGTGCGGTGTTTGTACTGATGTTCGCCTACTCAGCCATTGCGGCCGGCCATTTACTTGAGCTAGAGCAGCTCGCGAAGGACGTTGAGCGATCGGGATTGGGCTACTCCGCGGTGCTCGAGGCGATGAACAAGTTTGCTCAAGATCACGGAGGAGAGATTCCAGTCTGGTTCCTGGTAATGGCTCTTTTTCAGCTGACGTCGTGGGCAGCGTGCCTTGCTGCCGCGATTTGCGGTGTTCTCGCCCTCCGCCAGAGCACGCGCCGCCCTCTTGCGGTCGCAGCCCTGGTGATCTGCGGCGTTTTCCTCGTGATCTCGTGTCTCGGACTGCTATTGTCTTAGGGTTGGACGTGCGCCGGCTTTAGCGTCAACCGAGCGGTTTGCGATGCGCGGTCTGGCCGGACCCGGGGCGTGACTTGCCGGCGTCCGGTACGAGGAACGCCGTTCCGCATTCACTGCACCGGACGCGCTTCCCTCGCACATCCTGCGGAATACGGAGCACGGCACGGCAGCTGAGACGCGGACACAATACGGTGATTGTCTCGACCAATGTGCGAACCTTCCAAGACCAAGGTGATGAGTACAACCCTCTGCAGCAAGCTATCGGCGCGGCGCCCGTCGCACTTAACCACCATCGCGGGGGCCGATAACTGTCGATCTTCGATTCCGGAGAAGGACACGGATATCGCGACGGACCTGGGGTCGGTCTCGAGGGCCTGTTCGCGGCTTAGGCGGATTCGCGTCGACGGCGTGGCTTCGGCACGATGAGTGGGTCCCTGCCCTCGACGACGCCGCGGGTGACGATCTTCTTGCCCGAGGCTTTGTTATCGGGCAGATCGTACATCGGACCCAGCATCAGCTCCTCCATAACCGATCGCAGTGCCCGCGCCCCGGTGTCGCGCTCCAGGGCCTTTTCCGCGATCGTTCGAAGGGCGTCGGGTTTGAACTCCAGCTGGCACTTCTCGAGCTCGAAGAGCCTCTGATACTGCTTGACCAGCGCGTTTTTCGGCTCGGTCAGGATTCGCACCAGAGTATCCGTGTCCAGCGGAGCCAGGGCGGTTATGACCGGAAGCCGCCCGACGAGTTCGGGGATCATCCCGTATTCGATCAGATCCTCCGGCGTGACCTGTGCCAGAATCTCACCCTCTTCCTCCGTCATGTCACTCGGCTCACCCTCGTTCGAGAATCCGATGGTGCTCTGCCCGAGGCGCCTGCGGATTATGTCCGAGAGCCCGAAGAAGGTGCCACCGACGACGAAAAGGACGTGGGTGGTGTCCATCTGAATGTACTGCTGTTCGGGGTGCTTTCGACCACCCTGCGGCGGGATGTTCGCAACGGTTCCCTCGAGCATCTTCAGGAGGCTCTGCTGCACCCCTTCGCCGGACACGTCACGCGTGATGCTCACGTTGTGCGAGGTTCGTCCGATCTTGTCGATCTCGTCGATGTAGACGATGCCGCGCTGGGCGACCTCCAAATCGAACTCGGCGTTCTGCAACAAGCGCAGCAGGATGTTCTCGACATCCTCGCCCACGTACCCCGCCTCGGTCAGAGTGGTTGCGTCGGCGAGGGCGAAAGGAACGTTCAACATTCGGGCAAGCGTTCTGGCGAGGAGTGTCTTTCCACATCCCGTGGGCCCGAGTATCAACACGTTGGATTTGTCTATCTCGACATCGTCCGCGTCCATCGCGTCGACGTGCCGCAAGCGCTTGTAGTGGTTGTGAACAGCCACGGCGAGCGTTCGCTTGGCCCGCTCCTGCCCGATGCAGTACTGGTCGAGGAACTCGTGAATCTCACGGGGCGCGGGAATGCTGCGAAGGACGGCGCGACCGGTCGATGCCTTCCGTGTCTCTTGTTTGATGATGTTGTGACACAGCTCGACGCACGACTTGCAGATGTAGACGTCGCGCGGGCCCTCGACCATGGGGCCGGCCTCGCGCTGACCCTTGCCGCAGAAACTGCAAACGCTGCCTCGCCGCGTCCGAGAGCCGCTGCCGCCTCGTGATGAGGCCATGTTTTACCCCCGCAAATAAACCCTGAACCGCGAAACGTCCGAGTTACCGAAAAGAACACTCCGACGCGAAAATATCGTCATGAACGACCCACACCCTGAAATAGATTACCCGGTGACGCCGATGAATCGGCTGTATCACCGTCGCGCTGTCGCCGGAGACCTTCGGGTGTAGGGCCGATACCAGGTACGCCATCCGATCTTCTGAACCGCTTGCGGATACGAACGGCCACCAGCGCGGACGGCAGCAGCACGATGACCAGTCCGCCAAACCAAAGAATGCTCTCGAAGGCGGCCGCCTGATCATAAGACCCGGTTGCCACGACTAATCGATTGCCCGCAGCCGACCCGTCCATACTCCCATTCAGCATAGCACCTATCTCATGCTACGCGGTTCGCACCACACCGGCAACCGCAAACGCGCCGCAGAGCCCGACCGTACGCCGTATTCTAGGCGCTAGCGGACCCGTTCTCCAGCGCCCCGGCGACGTCAATCGGAGTCACGACCCCAACTTGGAGTCCCGTCGGCGCGCACGCCGGCCTCAGTCCGCATCGCGAATGACACGCGATGGACGTCGCAAATCACGTGAGCCGGATGGGCGGGCGCTTGGCTGGACGGTCCGTGCGAGTCGGTAAGACCACAATGAAGGACGCCCCTCGCCCGAGGGCGCTCTCCACGTGAACCGACCCACCCAGCAACTGGGCGAGGTCCCGAGTGATGGCCAGACCCAAGCCCGTCCCCTCGTACTCACGAGTTCGAGACGAATCGAGCTGGCGAAACTTCTCGAAAATCTCCGTGTGCCGGCTGGGATCGATCCCGGGGCCGGTGTCGGTCACGGTCATGCGAACGCGATCGTCGCCGTCCCGTTCTAGAGCGAGCGAAACGGAACCGCCGGTCGGTGTGAACTTCACCGCGTTGCTCAACAGGTTGTAGAGAATCTGCTTGATCTTGCCCGAGTCGCCGTGGAAGGCGGGCAGCTCGGGCGGCACCCGCAACCTGAGGCCCTGGGCGCGCTTGTCGGCGAGTGGGCGGACGAAGTCGATGAGGTCGCGGCAGAGGTCGATTATGGAGAACTCGGAGAGATGCAGCGTAAGCTCACCCGCGTCCATTTTCGCGAGATCGAGAAGATCGTTGATGATATCGAGCAGGCTCCGGCCGCTTGTCAGGATATTCTGTGCGAAGCGATCGAGTCGTTTCATGTCCGCGTCCGGGTTATCCGTTGCGTCGCGTAGCAGCTCCGCGAAACCGATGATCGACACCAACGGGGTGCGAAGCTCGTGAGTTACGTTCGCCAGAAACTCGCTCCTTATGCGGTTTGATTCGTAGAGGGCGACATTGGTCTCGGCCAACTCGCCAAGCCGAATGTCCAGCGAACGGTTGATCTTGCGTTGTTCGTCCTGGGCGGCTTTGAGATGATCGAGCATGCCGTCGAACGCGGTCGATAGTTGCTCGAACTCGTCGCCGCTGGCGATGGATGCCCGCACGCCCACGTCCCCCGTCGTCACTTGCTCCGCGACGTGCCGCAAACGTGTTACCGGTGAGAGCACCAGACGCTGCGTAACCATGTAGAAGACGAGAATGGCGAGGACCGCTCCGCTCGCTCCGGCGAGCACCGTGGTTACCGAGTTCCACACTCCGGCATCCCGGTGGATAGGCAGGCGCACGTCGATGATTCCGCGAAGGGCGTCCGGGTGGGCGTCGACCGCTGTTCCGCGTACGGCCATGGCAAAGCGGAAGATGCGCCCGTCATCCTGGAGGCGCCAGTAGTATTGCTGGTCGCGGTTGCGCGTGAGACGCTCGATGGCATCACGCTGAAAGCCCGGTCCTTCATCGCCCATGCGCACAAGTTCGGGACGGTGGTCAGGCTGAAGACCAGTGTCACGCGCCAAGGCGGGCCACTGCCGATCGAGCCGCCGTTGCAGTTCGCGCCAGTCCGGGTGGTGTACGTCCACGGTTTGGAAGACGGTCGAGGCGATCCGCCTTGCGGTCTCGAGCATGGACTGCTCGTTCAGCGCGGTCATCTGATGCCACGGGAAGATCAGCGTCGCCGCGATCGTCAGCAGAACGGCCGTGCCGAACAGCAGACTGATCTTCCGTGCCAAAGAAACCTGAAGCCAGCCTCTACGGGACATGGCACTTAGTCTACCGTAAATCGCTGCGGGCGCTTACCACACAACAATCGACGATGCCAAGTGTGCCGCTACGCCGCGGATCAATTACAATTAAGATGGCGAGACGGGGCTGACCTGTCAAAGAACGGGACGCGTCCGGCCGCTCATGGAACCCGTGAATGTGGGCCCGGATCGGTGGCAGGCATCGCCGAAGCCGTCGGGGACGCGTGCCTTGCCAAGCGGACGACCAAAAATGGCGAAGACGGAGTGACTCCCTTGCGATCGGCAACACGCCGCGTTCGACTCTTGCTCGTGGCGGTGGGCGTCGCGATTGCCCCGGCGAGCCGCGTCTCGGCTGTTCCCCCGTCCCTCGCCGACGTCGTCCCGCGGGAAGCCGTCGCGGCCTACCTGGCCGATGCTGACGGCGAGGGACAAGAGAACAGCGGCGCCGGATCCTCACTCGGTTTGGCAACGTTCGTCATCGATCAAGCGCACCGGTTGGGGCTCTTGTCCGGCCTTGATGCGGAGTGCCGTGCGTGGTTCGACGCCCTGGCATCGTTGTCGGTCGTTTTCGAACACCCCCACGCGTTGACGTTGCTCGACGTTCGTGCCGCGGTGCTCGAGGATGGCGGACACCGACTTGCGGAGCTACACGCCGTTCTCGTTCTGCAAACGCACGGAAAGAACAGTGCGGTCGAAGGGCGAATCCAACACCTTCTCAGTACGTATACGAACAGCACGGAATCGACCCTCGAGACGGAGGAGCGAGAAGGCGGCACGGTGTACACGCTGCGCGATAGACGGATGCCGGACTGGGCCGTGCTCACCTGGGGCGCGGTTGGAGACAGGTACGTCGCTACGATCGGCGAGGGCAGCTTCAAGAGGGCTGAGGAGGTCCTGGCCGATCGCACACGCAGCCTGGCGAGCGATGCCTGGTTCCAACGTGCCTTCAACGCTGCCGGCGGTGCGTCGGCTGCGATTGCCGTCTACGCCAGACCCGGACGCCTGTATGAGGGCGCGGATGACCTCTTCGTTCGGAAGGTCGACCGAGTTCGCCGGGCTATGCTAGCCCAGAACGTCGAGCGGGGCCTTTGGACCATGGCCTTCGTCGACCGGGCAGTTGTGGCCAGGGGATACCTCCGAAACGACGGAGTCGACCAGCTGCGACCGTTGACTACGCATGAGCTCGCGGGCGTCCCCGAGGGTCGACTGATCCCGGAAGCAGCGACCGGATACGCGCTCTTCGATGTCGAGCCGCAGGAGTTGTGCGACACCATCTGTGAAGCGTATCTCGCCGCGAGAAGTCCCGAGACCAAGCAGCGGCTTCGAGGATACTGGCGGGACCTCCAAACCAAGGCCAACGTGTCTATTTCGGATGACATCATCGCCCACCTCGGTCGCGGCGTAGCGATCCACGACAGTCCTCGACATCCGCTACGTTTGCCGCTCGCCTGGACCATCGTCATGCCGGTTGCCGGCGACGTCGCGGAGCTACGGAGGAACATAGATCGACTGGCCGGTGTCTGGCGCAGCGAGCTGGCTGAAACCGGGGCGGTACGCCTGCGCAAGGACGCCGACGGCATCTGGTATCTGTTTTTCGGAATCAACGGGCCGGCCGTCGGCATAACGGATCGGTGGCTGGTCGCGAGCTTTTCACCCGAAGCCGTGCGACAGAACATGGCGCACCTCGAACCCGCCGATACGCCTACCGTCGCCAAGCCGGTTGCGGTGGGGAACCACAATCCGTAGCGCCGGTCGTCCGGCACATGTTCACACAACGAGCGCTTCCGTGGGATGTCCGGCGTGGACCCCAGCAGGGTGTCGGCTGGATCCCGTCACGTCCGAAAAGAAAAGAGGCCCGGTGGGGTGGACCGGGCCTTAGGGAACCGTCCAATGGGGGATTGGACGGCTAGTAAGCATTTCTTCCGCGAGCGACGGCACGTGCAATCGAACTACAAGAACCGATAACAAAACGCCACCGACGCACCGCTCGCTTCGTGTGCGACATTTTACCAGATACGGCACCACGAGTGAAGCCCCCCACGACACTTTTTTCGGATTTCAGGCGGAGGAAGAAGGGTAGCTTGGCGGAACTAGGGCATTGATAAGCCTAGGTCGATCACTCGCTAAGCGATGTGCGTATCGGATCCCAACGCGGATGTGGCGTATCGGATACAACGCGATTGGTGAAGCGCTCGCACCGATTTTCAGATTGCCAGGCACGGAGGTTCTTGCAGTGTATACGGCCATGTTGCGTTGTGATTTGAATTGCGTCGCCGGTAGTCTTGCGGGTGCGGCCCTGTTCTGTGGCATTGTGCCCCCATACATGTCGTCTTTCTGAGATTGTAGCGGCCTGCGTCCTCGCGGGCCGTCTTCCCGGGCAAGTGCCATTACACACGACGGCCGCCGGGGACGCCGACCGCTACGTCACCGGTCAGTCTTGTTGCCAGGACCTGGTCCCTCGCGGTCCGTAGCGAGCGCCCGATGAAACCGGCGAGGGATCACAGCCGCGACGTCCCGAATTGACAGGCACCAGACGCGATTTATACTCGTGCGACTCTGGCGGTCGGCTTTATCAGAGGCGCGGAACCTTCAGGCCGACGGGCGTTCACCCTTTCCAAACGGATCCGATTCCGGATGGTTGTTGCACGTGGGATCGGCTGTACGGCGATGCTCTGGTGTATCGTCGTAGCCTCATTCGGACAGTCGCCGCCGATCGGCGACCCGGTCGCTGCACCTCTGCTCCCGAGCGGGATTTCCGAACTACCGGTCGAACTCAACGCGCAGCTCGTATATGTGTTTCGCAGCGCCGACGGAGCCGACGCCTTACACTTCGTGGGCGACTTCGTGCTGACCTTAGGTGACGGTGAAGCCCAGCACCTACGCAGTCGCGAGGCGGTGGTCTGGCTGACGCCCCACGAGCACGCCGGCAGAGTGTACCACCGCTTGGAAGTGTTGCTCTGGCGGGATGCCGAGATCCAGGAGATCGGCGGCACGCTCACGTCCGGGCCCGCACTGTTCGTCAGCCTGAGTTGTTTCGGGCAGGTGACAACTGTGGCCGACGACGTCGCTCTGGAATCGTCCGCCGATACGCAGATCTACCGAGACGGGAATGCGATTCGCCAGGGAATCGCGGACGGCGAGAGTCGTCCGTCGGACCAGTCGGTCTCGCTCCGAGTGTTCGATCCCACCGGTTTGGGAGCGGGAGGCGAGGCTGGCGGTCCGCGTCCGGTGATCCACTTTCGTTCCCGCGGCGACGTGTCGATGGGGGAGGCCGACGGTCGGCAGGTGATGACGCTGACCGGCGGAGTATATCTATCACGCGGAGTGCCCGGCGCCGGGGAGTTCATGGAGCTCCTGGCTGACGCGGCGGTTGTGTTCTTTGCCGCAGGTGAAGGCGGGGGCAAGGGACCGGCAACGAGTGCCGCCGGCTTGCAGGTCGACGCCGGCGGCGAGCCGAGTGCTTCGTCGAATCCTCGAAGGGCGGTCGGCGACGATGATGGTCAGGACGCGTCGGACCGACAGCTCATGTCGACCGGATTCGGAGACGTAGCCGTGGAGGCGGCGTACCTTGAGGGGGATGTGAGGTTCTCGCAGGGGATGAACACCATCCGCGCCTCGCGACTTTACTACGACTTCCTTGAAGAGCGGGCGTTGATTATTGACGCGGTGGCAAGGTCGATACTGGTCGACCGCGACGTCCCGCTTTACGTCCGCGCATCCGAAATCCACCAGGTTTCTCGAAACGAGTTCACGGCGAACGACGCGATCCTGACCACCAGCGAGTTCCACACTCCGCACTACCACATCGGCGCCGCCCGGGTCGAGCTAGTGAACCGCACACCGCCCGAGCCCGGTGGTACGCCGGGCAGGATTCGCGCGGGCAGCTTCCGCATCGAGAATGCAACGTTGAACCTCGGCGGTCGGCCGATCGCCTATTGGCCCTACGTTCGCGGGGACGTCGACACGAGCGAAACGTCCGTGCTCAGCTTGCGCACCGGATACAGCGACGATTTCGGGGCCGAGATCGAGACCGAGTGGCACCTGTTCAACGTGCTCGGGCTCGAGACGCCGGCGGGCTTCGACGCGACTCTCGGTTTGGATTTTTACTCCGAACGCGGACCCGCGGTTCAAGTCGACGCTGACTACAAGCGAGACCGCTACTACGGTGAGATCAAAGGCCATCTCATGACGGACTTCGGCGAGGACTCGCTCGGTCGGGATCGGGAGCCCGTCTCGCCGCAGGACGTACGCGGGCGATTGCTTGTGAGGCACAGGCAGTACCTGGAGAAGGAGTGGGAGGCCTCCCTGGAACTGTCTTACGTCTCCGACAAGAGCTTTCTAGAGGAGTACTACGAGTCCGAGTTCGACAACGGAAAGGAGCAGGAGACGCTGCTCTACCTGAAGAGGCAACGCGACAACCGGGCCTTCACCGCACACGTGCAGAGCAGGATCCTCGACTTCACGACGCAAACCGAACGCTTGCCCGATCTCGGATACCGCGTGATCGGCGAGTCGCTCGGTGAGCGCGCAACCTGGTACAGCGAAAACAGGCTCGGCGTCTTGCGCTACATGGTGATGGATGAATCGCTCCGGGAGCTCTTGCGCAGTGGTGATGCGGTGAGTTCCGATCCGACGGCGAGAGTTGACAGCCGGCAGGAAATTGGAATGCCGATCGATATCGGCCCCGTGCGGGTGGTCCCGTTCGTCGTGGGGCGAGGGACCGCCTGGAGTGATTCGCCGGACTCCGGAGGACTCGCCCGCGGATACGGTGCGATCGGCGTTCGCGGCAGCGCGTACCTTTCACGGATCTACCCGGAGATCAAGTCGTCGATGTTCGATGTCGATGGCGTGCGTCACATAATCAAGCCCGATTTCGCCGCGTGGGTTAGCGAGTCGAACCGGGACGCCGACGACCTGTTCCCCTTCGACGACACGGTCGAGGGGATCGGCGACGCGGATGGCGTAACGGTTGGGGTGCGCCAGCGGTGGCAGACGAAGCGCGGCACGGGTAAGACCCGTCGCAACGTGGACTTTCTCACGTATGACCTCGAGGTAGGGG
>CBDUZY010000064.1:0-9903 GCA_965371825.1 uncultured bacterium | reverse complement strand
TGTGTCGTCGCAGGCCGTGGTCCGGGCAAGTCGCATCTCGCGCGACGGCCGGCGAGAACGCCGTCCGCAACGTCGTAGAACTTTGACGAACTTGGCCAACGCGAGAAGTTCATCACGGGGCGTGTCCGTTCCCCGCCCGGCACCGTTCCACTCAACCACAATGCACGGTATCCTGGCCGCTTTCGTATGCACGGATGGCGGCTCAATCGGCACAGCCGATGCGGCTGGAGCGAGTGGGCGGTTTGTCAAGAAAGACTGCAGCACGTTCTGTCAAGTGGACGGAGTTTCAGGTTGCCCAAGCGTTATGACATCGTGGTAGTCGGCGGCGGGCACGCGGGTGTGGAGGCTGCATGGGCGGCGTCTAACCTCGGGGCGTCGGTCGCAATGATCACGATGCAGCGCGAAGCCATCGCCCGGATGTCGTGCAACCCGGCGATCGGCGGGCTCGGCAAGGGGCAGATGGTCCGCGAGATCGACGCCCTCGGCGGGATCATGGGATTGGCCACGGACCGGGCGGGTATTCAGTTTCGAATGCTCAACCGCAGCAAGGGCCCGGCTGTCTGGGCCCCGCGTGCCCAGGCCGATCGCAGCGCGTACTCCAAAGAGGTCCTCTCCATTCTCGAAACGGCAAACTCGGTCGACATCCTCGAAGGTACCGTCGAGCGAATCGAAACGCGCCCTGACCCGCGGGCGGGATGTAATCCCGACCTGTCGGGAGCCCGCGCGACGCAAGCGAATACTGACCCCAATCCGAGGACCGAGAGAGTCTCCGCCGTCGTGCTCGCCGACGGTCGGCGCCTGCAAGCCGGCGCCGTCATCCTGACCACGGGCACGTTCCTTCGCGGTCTGATGCACTGCGGCGAGGATAAAACCGACGGCGGGCGTTACGACGAGGAGAGTGCGACGGGATTGAGCGCCGCCTTATCGTCGATGGGCTTCGAGTTGGGCCGCCTCAAAACCGGAACGCCACCGCGCGTCCACCGCGACTCAATCGACTACGACTCTTGCGAGGCTCAACCGGGCGACGAGGTGCCGGTGCCGTTCTCGACGATGACCGACGCCGTCACGCGGCGCCAGATCGAGTGTTGGATCACGTGGACAAGCGCTGCCGTCCACGATCACATCCACGCCAATCTGCACCGTGCCCCGATGTACTCCGGCCAGATTCAATCGACCGGCCCGCGGTATTGTCCCAGCATCGAGGACAAGGTCGTGCGCTTCGCCGACAAGCTAAAGCACCAGATTTTCCTCGAGCCGGAAGGGCGGGACAGCGAGCGCGTCTACTGCAACGGGATCAGCACGTCGCTGCCGCGCGACGTCCAGGAGGCGTTCGTTCACGACGTGCCGGGCCTCGCCCGTGCCAAGATCATCCAGTACGGCTACGCGATCGAATACGACTTCATCCCCACGCATCAGACGAAGGTCTCGCTCGAGACGAAACTAGTTAACGGCCTTTACGTTGCGGGGCAGATCAACGGAACCAGCGGATACGAGGAGGCCGCCGGGCAGGGGCTGGTAGCCGGGGTCAACGCGGTGCGATCGCTTCGCGGCGAATCGCCCTTCATCCTCGGCCGGGACGAGGCGTACATCGGCGTGATGATAGACGATCTTGTAACCCGCCCGCCGACCGAGCCCTACCGGATGTTCACCTCGCGGGCGGAGTATCGCCTGCGGCTGCGGGCCGACAACGCCGATCAACGCCTCACGCCGATCGGTCGGCGGCTCGGCACGGTTGACGACGCCCGCTGGTCACGTTTCGAGACCAAGCGCGCCGCGATTGAAGCGATCGAGACCCTCGCTCAAAAGGGTGGAATGAACGGCTCGAACCTCGCAACGTGGATGCGTCGCCCCGACGCGGACGTCGCCACCTTCGCCGATGCAATCGCCCGCCTGACCTCCGACACATTCTGCACCGACGCCATCGAACAGGTCCTCGTCGACGCCAAGTACAGCGGTTACGTCGATCGCCAGGACCGCCAGATCGAACGCTTCCGTAAGCTCGAATCGATGCGTATTCCCGAGCGAGTGGATTACACGTCGGTAAACGGGCTGCGCTTCGAGGCCCGCGAGCAGCTCGCCCGCATCACGCCATCCACTCTCGGCCAAGCCGCCCGCATCAGCGGCGTCAATCCGGCTGACGTCACCGTGCTTTGGATCCACCTCACCGGCCGTCGCCAAGGCCCCGGCGCAGCGTGAACGAAGGGGCGGCTGGCATGGGCAAGCCCGAGCTTACGCGTGCGCTGCACACCGGAGGAGGAACGTTGACCTGCCCGCATAGATGGTGCCGCCTGTGACATCAGCCCGCTAGCCATGCTTTACGAAGTCTTCCCACGCGGTTAGAATTCGCGCGGAAGTAGTGCTTGTCAAGCCGATATTGCGTAAGTCTGCCGCTAGCAGATTGGCAGCGAAGTACGGCGTCTCCATAAGCTACGGTACAACAAGCACTCACAACGCGCCGGAGTGGCGGAATTGGCAGACGCGCGGGATTCAAAATCCCGTTGGGGCAACTCAGTGAGGGTTCGAGTCCCTCCTCCGGCATCGGCGACGACAGCTCCGGTAGCGAGCTTGGCACGGCGGGGTCTGCGGCGCGTCGCCCGGGGCTAGACGACCGCGCCGACTATCGACCGGCTCCCAAGTCTGCCCGGCTGCAGAAACCAACGACACCGCAGCCGTGAAGGTGGAGCGATCTCTCGTGAAGGACGGGTAAGCGGCGGGAGCGTGAATCGCCGGCGAGTCCGGGCGCCTTCACGTCAATCGAAGTTCGGCGGCTGGCCCCAGTGCAGCTTGCTAATCAACTTGTGCGAGCGGGCGTAGAGCGGATTCCGGACCACCAGAAAGTCCGAGCGGAAGCGCCGGACGGTGAGCCGATCGCCCGGCTTCAGGGGGTAGGAGACCTGGCCGTCGATGTTCACCGTTGTGCCGTCGTTCACTTCGTCGGCCCGGACGTCGATCACCGAGTCGCGTTCCACAACCAGGGGGCGGTGCGTCAGGGAGTGAGGGCACAAAGGTGTCAGAATGATGGCATCGACACCCGGCTGCATGATCGGCCCGCCGGCGGACAGATTGTGCGCCGTTGACCCGCTCGGCGTGCAGACGATCAACCCGTCACCGTCGATGCTGGTAAGGTGCTCGTCGTTAATCGACACTCCCAGGCGGATGATCCGAAACGGCGGGCCCGCCTGGATCACGCAGTCGTTGATCGCCACGCCCGCATCACGCACCCGGCCGTCGTGTCGCACCGTAACCTCGAGCACAGCCCGCCGACCTATCAACGTGTCGTCGCCGAGGGCCCGGTCGAGATTGTCCTTTAGCTCATCGATCGAGAATTCGGTCAAGAAACCGAGCTTGCCGACGTTGACCCCGATCAGCGGGATTTGATCCTCCCCGAGCGAGCGGGCCACGCCGATTAAGGTGCCGTCACCGCCGAGGACGATGATCCGGTCGGCCTTGGCGTCGACGGCGGCGCGAGCCTCGTAGCCGGAACACTCGCCGACGATCGTGCAGTGCCCGGACGCGAACGAACGCACCTGTTCGATTGCCGGCGATGCGTCCGGTTTGTCCGGGTTACCGAGGAGAAAGACGCGACGTTTCCTGGTCGTTCGCGCCAAGGATGATCCCTTCGAAAAGCCTAACGCGAGAGCAGCGTGTGACGATTGAGCGCGCCTGCGGCGACCTCCGCGGCGCTGCCCTCTTCGACCAATTGCATTACCGCGGCCGCGATGCCGGTGGCATCGATTCCGCACTCCGCCAACTGACCCGCCCGCGAACCGTGCGTGACGAAACGGTCCGCCGGCAATCCCAGGCGGATCACGCGGCTACCGCCGGAGACACCCAATTCCTGGGCCGTCTCCAGCACGGCCGACCCGAACCCGCCGGCGACCGAATGGTCCTCGACCGTCACCACCGGACGACCGTGCGCGAAAGCGGCAGCTACCATATCACGGTCGATCGGCCGGGCAAAGCGGGCGTTTATGACTTCGATCTCGATGCCGTCGTCAGACAGCAGGTCGGCAGCAGCCATCGCCGCATTGGCCGTCACACCGTAGCACAGCACAGTTGCGGCATCACCCTTACGCAAACGACGGGACCGGCCAATCACGAACGGAGTGCACCCGGGAAACGGTTCGGGCACCTTGTCCCGCGGGTAGCGAATCGCGCAGGGCTGATCCAGCGACAGCCCCAATCTCATCGCCTCGCGCAACTCGGACTCGTCGACCGGGGCCATCAACACCATCCGCGGGAAGCCGCGAAGATAGGCAATGTCGAGAAACCCGTGATGAACGGGGCCGTCGCTGCCGACCAAGCCGGCACGATCCAAACAGAACATGACCGGCAGGCCCTGGAGCACGACCTCCTGAAACACCTGATCGAACGCCCGCTGCAAGAACGTCGAATAGATCGCGGCGACGGGTCTCAACCCCGCCTTGGCCATTCCCGCGGCCATACCCACCGTGCAGCTTTCCGATATGCCGATGTCCCGACAACGGTCCGGGAACCGCTCCTGAAACTTGTTGAGTCCCGTGCCGTCGAGCATCCCGGCGGTCATCGCGTAGATTCGGTCGTTCTTCTCCGCCAACTCGATCAACACATCGACAAACGCGCTGGTCCAGCTCCTGCCGCCGCCGCTCTTGATCGTGACCTTGCCGTCCTCCACGACGAACGGCTTGGGGCTGTGATACTTGCCCGGCTCCGCCGTCGCCCATTTGCATCCCTTGCCCTTCACGGTGTGGACGTGAAGAAGCACCGGGTGCTGGGTCCGCTTGAGCACGTTCAGAATCTCGATGAGATGCCTGATGTTGTGCCCATCGACCGGTCCGACGTACTGCAAACCCAACGCCTCGAACACTTGGCCGGGCGAGAAGGTCGCTTTGATGCCCTCCTTGAGGTGGGCAATCAGGTCGAACGCGGGCTTACCCAGCAGCGGCAGCTTGGGGAGTATGTTCTTCGTGTGCGCTTTGACGTCGTCATAGAAGTCGCTGGCCCGGAACTTGGCCAGGTACTCGGCGATCGCACCCTGGCTCGGCGAGATCCCCCACTCGTTGTCGTTGAGCACGACGAGGAACTGCCGCTTGAGCGTTCCGGCCTGGTTCAATCCCTCGAAAGCGACCCCGTTTACGATGCTGGCGTCGCCCACTAGCGCAACCGTACGACTGTCCCGACCGAGCGTCTGATCGCCCCGGGCCAAGCCAACGGCCGTCGCGATTGCCGATCCCGCGTGACCGACGTTGAACAGGTCGTACTCACTTTCGGTTACGGACGGAAAGCCGCTGATCCCCCCCGCCTTGCGCAGAGTGTCGAAACGCTCATTTCGTCCGGTGAGCAGTTTGTGCGGATAGCACTGATGCCCCACGTCCCACAGCAGGCGGTCCTTCGAGAAATCGAAGACCCGGTGGAGGGCGATGGTGAGCTCGGTCACCCCGAGGTTGCTGGTCAGATGGCCGCCGTTGCGCCCGACAACCTCCAGAATCCGCTGCCGGATCTCTTCCGCAAGTGCGGGAAGCTGCTCTACGCCGAGCGACTTCACATCCGCGGGGCAGCGAATTTGATCCAGCAGTCTCATAGACACTTCCTTCGGCACGGCTTAAGGTTACGTTCCCTTCGCATGTTTGCTATCACGACACCCCATTCTATCCGTTCGAGCGGTCGTTCGTCACTTTCGGAAGTTTCAATAATTCCGAGCAGCAGCGTAATGGGCGAGTGATCGCAGATCGTCCGCGGCCAACCCGAACGGATCGAGTTCGGCGATCGCCGCGGCAATGGCCTCATCCGCGGCGGCTCGGCTCCTCTCAGTTCCTACGCAGCGAGGATAGGTTTGTTTGCCCGCCGCAGAATCCTTGCCAACCTCTTTGCCGAGTTCGTCAGTGGTTGCGGTCAGGTCCAATAAATCATCGGCAATCTGGAACGCCAGACCCAAGTGGAGGCCGAACTTGCCTAGCGAGTCGACCGCACCGGCATCGGCTGCCCCGGCGATCGCCCCCACCCGGCACGACGCGGCGAAAAGGCTAGCGGTCTTGCGCTCGTGGATGTACCGGGTTCGCTCGAGTGACGCGTCCTCTTGTTGGCCGGCGATGTCGTCGGCCTGACCGCCGGTCATGCCCGGAGCGCCCGCTGCGGTGGCCAACTCCCGGATCATTCGCACGGAGGCACGGTCGTCATCGACATGCCGCGAGAGAAGCTCGAAGGCCAGGATCGCCAAGGCATCGCCGGTGAGGATAGCCACCGCCTCGCCGAATCTCTTGTGGGTGGTCGGTTGGCCGCGACGCAGATCGTCGTCGTCCATGGCCGGTAGATCATCGTGGACCAGGCTGAAGGCGTGAATGCACTCCACCGCGGCTGCCGCAGGCCAGGCGCTTGCCCTGCTCCCGCCGACGAGTTCGCAACATCGGACGACGAGGTAAGGGCGCACCCGTTTGCCCGGGGCTAGCGCCGCGTAGCGAATCGCCTCGACCAATTCCGCCGGACCGAGGCCGGGAAAACCAAGGTAGCCCTCGAACCGTCGATCGAACTCAGCAGCAAAGTCGCGAAGCTGTTGTGCGGTCGAGGAGTCCATGAGTCATGCGGAGCAGGTCGTTGACCTGCCTGGCCTGTCTTTAACACCGTTCGAGAGCAAGGACGCTCGCCTTTCTAGATCCTTGCCGAGACCACACCGACCAGGCAGTTGGCTGCATCGCGCAGCACGCCCAGCGGTGGTTGATCGGCGTTGACCCGGGCGAGGAGCTTCTTCGGATACGCGTCCAGGACGGGGTGCGTCTCGCGTTCGTAGACGAGTATACGGTTCTCGATAACCGAGCGGTCGGCGTCGTCCGCGCGACCCGAACTCTTCGCCCGCTTGACCAGCCGGGCGATTAGAGCATCACGATCGTCGATCATCAGGTGGACGATGCATTTCACGTCGATGACGTCGGCCAGCAACTCGACCTGTTGCACGGTTCGGGGAATGCCGTCCAGGATCAGCGTGTGGTAGTCCAGGTCGATCTTGCCGGATCCGGTCATCCCGTCGACGTGGTGCCGGAACACCCGAATTGTCAGTTCGTCAGGGACGAGCTGGCCCTTTGTCGAGTAAGAAAGGAACTCCTTGCCGATGTCGGATTCCTTATCCAACCCGCGGAAGATGTCTCCCATCGCCAGGTGCACGAGGTTCGGCATCTGCCCCAGCACCACCCCTTGCGTTCCCTTGCCCGATCCCGGGCACCCGAACATCAGAATCGACGGATACCGCTTCGTCTGCGCCACGTGTTTCTCCTATGCGTTCGAGTTACCTCTACTGCCGCCCGCCGCCGGCGAAGGCGCCGGCCGGTCGACCCCGTTAACGCTTGTCGCTATGATCCCGCTAAAGGACGTTTTGGCAACCCCAAGGGCGGTTGAGTCTCCGGCGGCGTTCCGCTTGAACCCGGCCGCGATCCTTATGATAATGATCCGTGCGGGAGCCCGATTCCGAGGCTGACCAAGAGGCATTGCTATGAGCAGCGACCTGGGCGCGGTTTGCGACGACTTTTACATCAATTGCCGCCTGTTCTTGAAGTTGGACATGAGCCTTGATCGCGAGGCGGTGCTCCACTTCTTCGACCGCATCCGCAAGGAGTTCCCGTCGCTGCGGAAGCTTCGCCGTCGCGACGGCGGTATGATCACGCTCGAGGACGAGGCGGATGAGCACGGGTCTCGGCGGTGGATCCGGATGGATCAAACCAGCCTCCGCTTCGGTCACTTCGCCCCAACGGAGATGGAGACCGTGCGGCGGTTCGGTGACCTCATCCTCACCCAGGCCCCCTACCATCTGACCTTTAGCGACCTGGTCTACGACCATCTGGAGCTGATCTACGGCTTCGACCTGCAGTACCGCGGCAACCACGATCACCTCGTGGCGGAGACGATGTGGGGCGAGCACGCAGCCACGGGCTTCCTGTTCGGCGACGACGCCGCCCACGTCATCGACGCCCAACCATACTTCGGTATCGCCCTTTCGCCGGAGTGCGATCTTCAGGCCTACGTCGAGGTGAAGTCGCGAACCACGACGTACGAGGTCCGCAGCGGGACGTTCGAGAACGAGCCGATCAGCGTGTTCCTCACCGCCCGCAAGTACTGGGGCGTCGAAGGCGAGGACTCTCCGGCGGACATCCTGAAGACGCTGTTCGACGTGGCCGATGAGCTCGCCGTGCAGAAGGTCGTGCCGAACTTCGTCAACCCCCTCGCCGCCGCCATCGCCAGCAGGTCGTAACTTGCGCCGGGCGCGCCGGCACACAACCGCGTCACGATGACCTTCGTTCCACAGCTGTCGCTACCTGTGTTACTTGCCGCCGGGGTAGTCGCCTGCCAGGAGCTTCGCCACGTCCAGCGTCACCTTCTTGCACTGCGGCGCGTGCTTGCCGTTTTCGGCGAAGGCCACGTGCATGAGTCGTTTGTCCGGCTCAAAGACGACACTGTGGTGAGTGATGATGCCGCTCAAAGGAACACTTCCGAGCATGTTCCACGCACGCTTCACGGTTAGGTGGTGCTTCTCTCCGCTCCCGGCAATCCTCTCGAGCCCGGTGCTCAGTCTTGGATAACGAACTCCCGGGGAGGGCTCATAGCGTTTCCGGGAGTGGTTCGTGCAGATCAGAAAGGCATCCGGTCTGTTTGGCTCACGGAGTGTCATGCCGCGCGTCTTCGTGAGATCGGCGTCGTGCTCGAACACGACGGCCGCCGGTCCCTCACCGCTAAACGGCTTGGTCACCATCATGTTGTATCCGGCCACCGTGTACCGTTCGTTCAGAACGCGCGTGATGTCCGCCACCGCGGTCCGGGCATGTGCCGACTCGATGGCCTCACGATAGAGCAGCAGCGACGACGTGAACCCCCCAGCCGTGGTCGGATTCGGGCTGTTCGAGTCGTGCATCGCAACGGTCACACCCTCGGCGTTCATTCCCGTCGTGCAGCCGATTAACCCCGGCCAGAATACGGAAACCCATCCCAGCTCGCCGCTGTTCGCGGCTGGGACGTGCACGGTCACCATCTGAGTCCCTTCGAGGGCCTGGCAGGTGGGCCAGTCCAGGTTCCGCCCGGCGAGCGTGTGACCGTCCGCGGTCATCGGGCCCCACGCCGCGAACGAGGAACACCCCATGCGCAGCAGGTCACCCATGGAGTTCGTCGCCACCAGGTCTTCGTATCGAAGTGGCCGCCCGAGGGCCGGAATCTCCACGGCCCCACCGGCCTGTGCTTCGATGCCGGAGAGCATCGCTCGTAACTCGGTTTCGTAAGCCGGCGGCACCGGCATCAACCCCACAGTGGGCATGACCTTCTCGGTGTAGGTCTTGACTTCCATGAGGTTGCCGCTGGCGATGAAGTCATTGAAGAACTTGGCGAACTTCTCGCCCATGAGGTAGCCGTTGGCGAATCCTCGCTCCTCGGGCGTGCCCCAAACGCGGAGTACCGGGATCCCCTCGATCTCGGTAAGCGTGCCGTTGACCTTGCGTGCCGTCGGCTCTGACGCACCGGCGGCAGTCGCACAAAGTGCCAAGACAACCAGCCCGCACCGCGTGAACACATCGCGCCTATCGGCGTTCATGTCAGACACCTCCGTTTCGTAAAGTCGTTTCCGGAACTTACCCCAGATCCAGCGCCATGATGTGCTCGCGATCGCGAACGTACAGCGTCGTGCCCACCAGTGTCGGCGCCGCCCATGAGGTTGGCTTCGCGATTTCACACTTCGAGTGAACGTTTAGCCCTTCCGGCGTCACGGTGGCCAGGGCAAGCTGGCCATCTTCATCCAGAATGATGAGCTTGCCATCGGCGTAGAGGAGCGTTGCCTTCGCGAACCCCCGCTCGCGCCAAACCGGTTTCCCGGTTTTGGCATCCAAACCCACCATCAACGCCGTTCCCATGTCGCCACTGGAGCCCTAGATATGGTCCCCACAGGAGATGGCATTG
>CBDUZY010000063.1:0-9952 GCA_965371825.1 uncultured bacterium | reverse complement strand
ACGTCGTCGTGCTCTTCGAGGGCGTCGATAAGCCGCATGACCTTCTTCGCGGTCGCCAGGTCCAGCACGATGGAGTTGTCGGCGATCATGGCGAGATCGGCTGTTTGGATCGAAACACCGGTGTCCTCGATGTTCGTCTTGACCTGGTGGAAGGACTCTGGTGCACAGGTAATCTCGTGAATCTCGGCTGACGAGTCCACGTCGTCGGCACCCGCTTCGAGGGCGACTTCCATGATCCGATCTTCGTCGCACTGGTCGGTCGGCACGATGATGATGCCCTTTTGCGTGAACTGAAACGCAACGCAGTTGGGGCTGCCCAGGCTACCGCCGGCCCGCTCAAAGACCTTCTTGATCTCCGCGCTGGTGCGGTTGCGGTTGTCGGTCACCGCCCGACACATGATAGCCACACCGTTGGGACCGTACCCTTCGTACAGGACGTCTTCGTAGCTCTCACCCTCCAGCTCGCCGGTGCCCTTCTTGACGGCTTTCTCGATGGTATCCTTGGGCATGTTGTCGGCCTTGGCCTTGTCTATCGCAAGGCGAAGGCTCGGGTTGTCGCTAACGTTGCCGCCGCCGGCCTTTGCGGCCATGGTCACCGCCCGGGCGAGTTTGCTCCAGGCCTTGCCGCGCTTGGCGTCCAAGGCGGCTTTCTTGTGCTTGATCGTCGACCATTTGGAATGTCCCGACACGACACCCCTCCTAAAAGCTGAAAGACATCCAGTGTTTAGCTCGCTTACAACCTATTTCGATTCCCAGTTCCGTCGCTCCGTGCGGGCCCCCGACAAGTCGGGATTCCATTCCGCCCGTCCGCCCGCGGCTCAGGTCGGTTTAGGAACAGGCTCTTCGCTCTTACTGATCCTCAACGGGGTCGTGATACCCGTCAGGACCCTGTCTTCCTAGTGGCGCGACAACCGGTTCTCGCCCGGCCTCGCCTTCCTCGACCTTCTTCTGCGTCGTCGCTCGAACTCGGCGCTCGTCGTCGTTAGCCAACTCGTCCTCGTCGCGATCATTTACCAGGCGAACCGCTTCCGCCCAATGCTCAATCGCCTCGCCACCGAGCCCTAGTCGCCAACAGGCGTCACCGAGGTGGTCGAGGATCACCGGATCCTCCCCGCCTCGCGCCCGATTCGCCCGAAGAAGCCACCTTCGGGCGTCGGCGAAAGCCCCCTTCTTGTACAACAGCCAACCATAAGTGTCCAGATACGCCGCCTGAAGCCGCGCCCGACCCACCGCGAACCGGATTAGCGGCTCCGCGTCGTCGAGCCGGATGCCGTCGTCAATCCACGTGTACGCCAGGTCATTGTTGAGCGTCGTGTTTTCGGGTTGCAGAACAATCGCCCTCTCCAGAATCGCAGCGGCTGCGGTGTCGTCTCCCCGTGCCTGCTGGGAGATCGCGATGTAGCGAAGGTATCTCGCCCGGGCATCCGGGTCGCTCGTGGCCTCCAACCAGTCCTCGAGCCGACGCTCGGCCTCACGGAACTGTTCTGCGCCGATGAGCTGGGCGGCGAGACGCAGTCGCAGGTTCTCCAAGCGATCGTGCAGTGGAGCCGGTTCGTAGGGCTCGTCGGGCTGACGAATGAGCTCGTCATCGCTGATCGCCTCGCGCCATCCCGGGCGCCCGACCTTCGGACCCGACCGGGCAATGGATTTCACCTCATCAATGAGCGCTTCGGTAAACTCGATGCTCTCGTCGTACCTTTCCGCGGCCCCGAGCCGGGTGATCAAGAAATCCTGGAACCATCTTCGCCTGTTCGTGTGAAGCAGCCGGTCGCTGACAAGCTCGAGGGCATCTTCAAGACGGTCCGACTCGGCCAACAGCGTAGCCAGAAGCGCCACCGCGGCATCGCGCTGGGGATCGTCGTCGAGCCAGTCGAGGGCGTACTGCGCAGCGCGATCGGCTCGCCCGGCCTGGTTGAGTGCATCGACCAAGCCCTGCCGGATACCCGCCTCCTCAGGCTGTGCTTCGTGCAGCCGCTCGTAAACCGAAACGGCCCGCGCGGGCCGCTCGTTGCGCTGGTATTCGGTCGCCAGTAGCACAGACCATTCCCACTGGTCCGGGTCGGCGGCAGCCCAGGTCTCGAGGTTCGTGAGCAGTTCATCTCGCCGGCCGGCGATTCGAAGAGTCTCGAGCATCGAGATCCGATAGTCCCTCCGCACATCATCATCCAGACCGGCTCGCGACTCCAGGTCACGCGCCATGGTCAGTGCGGCGTCGAAATCATTGACGACCGTGTAGAGATGAATCAGGTGCCACCTCCAAGGGTGGCGATTTGGGCGACGCCGCACGAGCCCATCGAGTCGCGCAGCCGCACTCTCGAAATCCAGCAGCCACTGCTCGGTCTGGATCAGACCGAGCGTCGCCTCCTCACTTGAAGGATCGATCTCCAGCGCCGCCAAGTACGCCGATCGGGTCTCGCGCTGCTCGTGCCCGCTGTAGGTCCTCGCAACAGCGAGCCAAGCCTCGGCGTCGGGTGCGGCGCCTGCTCCGATGGCCTCCATGAGGACCCTCCGCCTCCCGACGGGGTCGATCCGCAACGTGGGATCGATGCGGATCGTGCAGCGCGCCGCCGTCGTCGGACTCTTGGTGATGCGACGGAGTTCCTCGTACTCCTGAACGGCCTCGTCGGGCTTGTCGCGCCAGAGGCTCTTGGCAAGACGCTCGCGGGCGACTTCGTTGCTCGGGTCCCGGTCGAGAATTACACGAAGCTGCCGTTGGGCCAGCAAGCCGCGGTTGGATCGTCGGTAGACTCGTGCCAACGCGAGCATGGCTTCGGCGTCGGATCGGTCGGACTGGATAACCGCTCGGTAGTGCAACTCGGCGTTTCCCGTGTCGTCGAGCAGATCGTAGATCCGACCGAGAAGTCGCTCGAGTTCGACGTCCTCCGGGCGGTTCTCCTCGAGGCGCCCGGCGACCGTCAGTGCTTCCTCGTAGCGGTAGGTCTTCAGCAAGGACTTGGCGAGGGCGACCCGGGCGGGGACAAAAGTTGCGTCGCGCTCGAGACTATTGCGAAAGAGGGTATCAGCTCGATCTGTTTGACCGGCGGCGACCGCAAGCGAACCCCGCAGATAGGCTGATACAGCATCGTCGTCGCCCTCCGAACTCGGGTCGAGAAGTGCCGCCCGAGCACGCTCATCCGCCGCGAGGCTCGAAAGCGCGGCCTCCAGCTCACCCAAACGATCGATATCGGGGTCAAGCCGCGCTCCATCCACGCCTACATCGAAGGCATCTCGCCACAAGGATCTCGCAACTAGAGCATCAATCAGTCGTACACGGACGACTCTATCATCCGGGTGGAGATCCAGGTGTCTTTCCAGTTCGTGCCGTGCGTCCTCTTGGCGGTCGAAGCGGTGCAGGATCTCAACGAGGTTTAGAACGAGTCCGGAATCGTCGGGGCTGCGCGAGAGGCGCAGGCGAAGATCATCGACGATACGATCCGGACGGCCGGAGCGCTCGTGGATATCGGATAACAGGGAGATAACCGCCTCGTCGTTTGACCGGATCGCCCGAGCCGCGTCAAGGGCCCGGTCCAGCAAACCGGCCTGTACCAACAACCGCGCGTGACGTACAGCGAGCGGGACATCATCCGGCTCGGCGAAGACAGCCGACGCGAGCAACTCCGCCGCCTCCGCGTACCGGCCGAGGCGCTCGAGCACACTCGACTTAGCATCTGCAGCCGATCCACTTCCGACCGCCGGAATGGTCGCCAGCTCCGTCCGACCGGCCGTACTATCCGAAGGCACTGCGGCGGCACGAGTCTCGAACGCTTCATACTGAGAGAGCGCCGCCGTCAGATAACCTCTCTCAGCCAGTAATCCCGCGAGGTAGTAGTGGCACAAGGCCGCCGTCTCGGCATCGTCATCCAAATCCGTGCAAATCAGTGCGGTCCGGAACGAAAGCGTGGCCGCCTCGGGGTCGTCCGCCAGGAGGTAACATCGTCCGGCTACGTAGTGAGCCGCAGCGCTGTCCGGGTTCGCTTCGATCGCCCGGGCGGATTGCGACTTCGCCCGCTCCACGTTGCCCGCCTGCCAATGCAGAAGGGCCAGGGCTCTGTGGATGTCCGGGTGGTCCGGGTCGTAGCGCAGGGCACGCTCCAGTTCGAGGGCGGCCTCGGTAAATCGCTGTTTTTCCTGAAAAGCACGAGCTTTGACAATCTGCCGCCGGGCTCGCTCGGAAACGGCACCAAGCTCCTCGGGGCGCTGCGGCCGATCGGGCTTCGGCTCGATCCGCTCCAGCGGCAATAGCGCCCGCGCCGCGTCAACGCCTGGTGACAGCGTCGCATCACGCTGCGATCCACGACCGATTGACACTCCTCGCCCATCGCCGCAGCCCGTAACGATGCACGCACACAGCGTCGCCGTCACGAGCATCGTGTGGTTCGACAAACACCGTCGAAACTCCGCCATCGACATCCCCCGAGCGCGGACACCTGCCGCCACACCTGCCACCGCATCCGCCCGGATTCCTGCCATGCCATCACCGCGCATCTCGCCCCACGCGACGCCCGGCAGTCTTCGTGCGTGTGAATCAACCGATGTTTGCATGGATTGCGGCCTCACCGTCCTTGTAAGTGACCTCGACTTTCGGCTGGCGAACGACAGCCGTACATGATTGCGCCCTCGAGTCACTTGCGGACGCGCTTCTTCCCCGTGGTCTTCGACGCCCCGCCCGCCTTGGCCTTCTTTGCCACGCGCCCCGTGGGACGTTTCGCTCGCTCGACCGACTTGAAGACCATACAGGTTTCCTTCGCCCGATCCGCGCTGATGTGCCGCTCGAGGAAAGCCTGAACCTCGGAACGATCTGCCGTCGGATTGACGAGACCCTCCGCACGAAGCCACTCCAGTAATCGATCGTTCACCGGAACCGCATGTCCGCTCAGGCTCCAGAGGACCACCGATGCCGCGGCATATTCATCCACTCCGTCAAGCGAATCCAAGTACTGTCGTGCCTCGCGCCGCCCGATCCGCCCGAGACGGTCCAGAGACATGGCGTTCTCCAGATCGTAAACGGACTGTAGCGCGACAATGAGCTGCCGGCAACGCGACCTTCCCTGGGGAATCGAATTCCCCACGAGGTTGTGAAGCTCCTCGGCGCTCGACACGCGCATTTCATTCCAGTCGACCACGCTCGCCCGGGCCTGATCTACGGCCTTGGCTGCCACGTCATCACCGCACTCGACCCCCAGGATTGCGATCGCCAATCGACGAATGGGATCGTCCGATTCCGGAATCTCGGGCTCGCCTACGACCTGGTGCAGCTTGGCATACGCCGTCTTGAAGCGCACCGCATAGAGTGTGCCCTCCTTCATTGGCCGCCCTCCCCACCGCCCCCGGTCGCGTCGTTGTTCATGGTCTCTCCCGTGGCGGCATCGTCGTCGCCAATCGTGTCCTCGAGTTCGCCGAACTCCGGCTGTTCAGCGCGTTCGCGCCGATTATCGTCGAGGAGTCGCATCGTCTCACGAACCTGTCTGACCGTCTCGTCGACCTCGAACCGTAGCTCCGGACACTGGCGGATGCCGAGCTGATGGGCGACCACGCGCTGCAGGAACCCAGTTGCATGCCGCATTGCCGACATCGTCAGGCGCTCCGTCGCCTCGTCCCCGGGAACGGTCAGATAGACCGTGGCGACGGTCAAGTCACCCGCCATTTGTACCCTGCTGACCGTCGTAAGCGGGGCGACGCGCGGATCATTCAGACGGTTGGCGATAGCCTCACTTACGATGTCGCGCACGGCACTCGCCACTTTCTCTTTGCGGTATGGTCGCATATATGCTCCAAAGCCCCGTTACTCCGGCCCAACCCGAACCGCCGAGAGCGGTGGGCATACTTCCCGGCTCGCATCTCGAAAACGACGAGCCTCAGAAGAAGTCGCGGTTGTAGTCGACCAGCGTCAGACCGCGAGTGCTTCTCACCAGGTCTACGATCTTGTCGAGTTGCGAGTGCAGCGGCCGCGTCTCCTTCGCTACCATTGCAACAGCAATCCGACAGCGCTTCGGCGAATCACCGTAGGCCACTTCCGCGACGGAGACGTTGAACCGGTTGCGCAACCGCTGCTTGAAACCCAGCGTGATCCGCCGCTTGTCCTTCAAGGTTCGCGCGTCGAAGATCGCCAGTTCAAGCGTCAGAACACCGACGTTCATTGTTCCGGCTCACGAATCACCCTCGTCGAGAAGGTGCCTTCGTGAAGATCTATCCTGAAAAGCCGGACCCGGCCGTCCGAAACCATATACGGTATCACGCCGATGCGCGACAGAGCCTGCAAGATAAACGGCTGATCCGCGTCCGCGACACCGTAGTAGGTCAACTCGCTCCGCACGTGCGTCTCGTCGTAGGCGTACCTCTTGAGATTGGCGAGGTAGCCGGTCACGAGAGGTTCTATCAAGAAGGACCGGTCATCCCCCGTAGTAATCCTCGGCAAAAACAGCGACCGAACACCGGGCGACTTCCCCTGCCGGACCCGTATGGGGCGATACTGCCTTACAATATAGATCTGGTCGGGTGTTTCATCGATGAAAATGTCCGACGCCTCGTCGGGCACGAAGAACGCCTCGGTCAACTGCTTTCGCTGGGCATGAGACGCTTTCTCGATCGAACGCCGAAACGCGACATAGCTACGATAGTTACTCAGAGTGGGGTCACTCAGGCGCGGATCGTTCCATGGAAACACGACCTCTACGACGTAGGTTCCATCCGGCAGGCGCGCCGCGTCGCCGTTCGCCCGAAAGCGCGCCGCCGTCGGCAGCCTGTCGATTCGTCCCCTTGCGGGGGCTTGCGACTCGTCGATACAGAAAACCGTCGCACCCGGCGGTGTCGAAGCTACAAAAAGACCGCTCAGGGCACGGCTGCCCACCAGGCCGTTTCGGCGCGGCTGTTGATTTGCGTTGGACGCCCCGTCGACCTGAGTGGAATCGCTCGGCTTGCCGGCGAACTTTCGCGACCGCGTCTCCGGATCGAACATGGGAATGACGAACTTCTGCGCGATCACAACGACTATGACGATGAGCAGGGCTACATAGCAGAGGCGGAATATGACGGCGAAGGGATTGAACTCCCGCGCCCCACGGCGCTTCTTCGGCCCCGCCAGCCGGCGCAGAAGTCCACGCCTCTTCCGCGGACTCTCGTCCGTTCCCACCTGTATGTCGTCGAAGAGAAAGCTTAGATCGGTGCTCTCGTTATCCGGCACCGCTGCGGTACGTCCGCAGTATGAGCACCGAACGACGCCACCCGCATCCTCGTCCTTCGCACGGACGGTGTGGCCGCACTCCGCCTTGAATTCGATCATCACGCAGCCGTCGCCGTGACCGACCCGGCGAAATCCAGATTCCCAAGATTACCTTCGCGCCTGCCGGAGAAACATGCCGAGAGTCCCCGGTGCAACGCCGACGTCAACACCCCGCCGCCTCGAGCGGGTCCCACGTGCCCCGTCCCTCTCCTTAGTTATGCGACGGTGCCGGACAGTCCGGGAGCATCACGACGTCGCACCGCTACAGGCTGCGGGCGATCTCGACGACCTCGTAGGTCTCGATGCGATCTCCCTCGTGCACGTCGTCGAAACCTTCGAGCCGAATCCCGCACTCCATCCCGGCACGGACCTCACGAACGTCGTCTTTCAGGTGTCGCAGAGAAGCGAACTTGCAGCGGTCACGCACGATTACGCCGTCACGCACGACCTTGGCAAACTGCCCTCGCTCCACTGTACCCTGGGAAACGAATGAACCCGCGACGACACCCACTTTCCCGACGTGGAAAATCTGTCTGACCTCAACCGTCGCCCGCGGCTCGATCCGTTCCTCCGGAGTGAGCATGCCGGACAACGCCTTGCGGATGTCATCGCACGCGTCATATATAACGCGATACGACCGGACGTCCACGCCGTGTTGTTCCGCCAGACGTTTCGCCCCGCCCGAAATGTCCACACGAAACGCCACGATGATCGCATCAGCGGTGGTTGCCAGCAGGACGTCACTGTCGTTTACCGGCCCGACGGCGGCGTGCCGGATCGTCAGCCTCACCTCCTCGGAGGGGATCTCTGCGAGGGACGAGCGAAGGGCGACCAGGCTCCCATCGACATCGGTCTTGATGATAACGTTGAGTTCCGGAATCTCGTCGCTGGTGCGCCGTCGGAACATCTCCTCCAGCGTCTTGACCTTCCGGCTTCGCAAACGGCTCTCCTCGATCCGCGCTCGCTTCGTTTCCGCCGCGATCCCCTTTGCCCGCTGGAGGCTCTCGACCGCGTAGAGACTGTCTCCGGCGACCGGCACTTCGTCCAATCCCCAAATCTCCGTGGGAATGCCGGGGCCGGCGCTCTTCATCCTCTTCCCGTGATCGTTCAGAAGCGCCCGCACCTTGCCGAAAGCGTTGCCGCACACTACCAGATCACCGACGTTCACCGTGCCTTCCTGGACCAACACATGCACAACGGACCCCACACCGGGCTTCGTCTGCGCCTCGATCACCGTACCGCGGACGGGTAACGTCGGGTCGACCTTCAACTCGAGAAGACTGCTCAGGTCCGCCAAGTGCTCGACCAGCTCCGTTACACCCTCGCCGGTTGTAGCCGACGTCGGAATGACGTCCACATCCCCACCCCACTCACCACTGGGTGTCAAACCGTGTTCGGTCAATTGCCCGAATATCTTCACCTTGTTCTGATCACCGAGATCGATCTTGTTCAGCGCTACTACGATAGGGACCTCCGCCGCCTTGGCGTGCTTGATTGCCTCGATGGTTTGCGGCATTACCCCGTCGTCAGCAGCCACGACCAGCACGACCACGTCGGTCATTTGTGCACCGCGAGCCCTCATCGCGGTAAAGGCCTCGTGGCCCGGTGTGTCGAGGAAGGTGACCGGTCCGTGCGGAGTTTCGAGGTGATATGACCCTATGTGCTGCGTTATTCCGCCGTCCTCGCCGGCGGCCACGCGCGTCTTTCGGATCAGGTCCATCAGGCTCGTCTTGCCGTGGTCGACATGTCCGAGCAGAGTAACGACCGGCGGCCGGGGCTTGAGCCCCTTGCGCTCTCGATTGGCGTACTCCTCACGCAGTTCGTCAAGCGGCGTTCGGGCCGGGATGACCTTCAACTCGATGCCGAAGTGCAGGGCAAGGAGTTCGGCCGTCTCGGTGGGCAACGTCATGTTCACATTGCCAACGATATCGTGCTCGTCCCTGAGCACCCTATATAACTGCATGAAATTGACGCCGGTCTCGGAGCAGAACTCCTTCATCCTCACCGGTTCGTGGACGGTGGCGCTGGTCTTCGGACCGGTCGGTGCAGATCTCGACGGGCCTCCACCGCCCTGGGCGGACCTGCGCCGGTGGATTCGCCGACCCGTCGCGCCCGCGACTCTCTCGCGCCGCTCGGCCAAGTCCCGATCTCGCCAGTCAGTGGGTTGCTTACCTGCTTCCGTCGTCCGACCGCCGGATTTGCGGCTTGCCAACCGCCCTCTCTTCTTGCCGGCCCCCTTGGCCGGATCACGAGGACCGTCGCCCGGATGTTGCCCGGGTCCGGGAACACCCGGCTCGGAAGCCGGAGGAGGGGCGCGTCGGACGGGACGCACGTCGTAATCTGGGGCCTCATATCGCACAACTCGTGGTCCGCGTAGCTTGGCTGCCGCGGGGACGTTTTGCGGCCCGGCGGGAGTGACCGGTTGGGGCGGGGTGGGTTCCGGCGCCTCGGCCGCCTCTGGCGCCTCGGACACCTCAGGCACCTCAGGCGCCTTCAACTCTTCGATTTCCGGAGGCGATGGAGCCTCCACGTCGGCCGTCGTCTCTGCCGCCACCTCGGTCTCGATCTCCGGGGCGGGGACTTCGGCGACGGCATCGGGAACTGCAGACACAGTCTCAGCAACGGGCTCCGTGCCGACCTCCGCCGGAGCCTCGGCTACGGCAGCGAGTCCGGCAACCTCAGTCACACCCTCCTGTTGGTCAGGAGGCGCTTCCGCCTTGTCCGGAGGAGCCG
>CBDUZY010000062.1:0-9977 GCA_965371825.1 uncultured bacterium | reverse complement strand
CCGCCTTCGCCGCCTGGACGTACCGGCCGAACTTCGTCCCCAGCGGCTTCATGTTTGCGGCGACGTTTACCGTGTAGAGCCCCTCGCGCTCGTCTCGGATCGTCACCTTCTTGACGTTGAGCTCCTCAAGGAAGTGGTCCTCGAACAGCTCGACCGCCTGGCGCTCCGTGTCATCGCCGGGAACGATAACGAGCTCTGTGAGCGGCTGGCGGACCTTGAGCCTCGACTCCTTTCGAGCCGAGCGGGCCAGCGAGACCAGCCGTATCGACGCGGCTACGTGATCCGACAGTGACTCGTCAATCAGATCACCGTCCGCCTGCGGGAACGGCACGTGGTGAACACTAGCAGCCACTTGATCGAGCTGCCGCGCTACCAAATTCTGATAGATCGTCTCGGCCATGAATGGCACGATCGGGGCGATCACTCGGTTGAAGGTTGTAAGCACCTCATACAGCGTGGAGTACGCGGCCCGCTTGTCCGCCTGCCAGCCCTCGCCGTAGAACCGCCGCCGCGACCGCCGCACATACCAGGTGCTCAGGACGTCGATGAAGTGATGCGCCTCCTGGCAAATCCGGGCGACGTCGTACCCGCCGTAGGACTCATGGGCCACCGCGATCAGCTTGTGCAGGTCGGAGAGAATCCACCTGTCGAGAAGCGATCGCTCGTCGGGCGAGGCGGCGTGCTCGCGCGGCTTGAACCCGTCGATACGGGCGAGGTTGCAGAAGAACGAGTACACGTTCCACCACGGTAGAATCACCGCCCGGCGGACCTCGTCGCAGTGCGTGGGCCCAAAGAGCACGTTTCGCTCGGGCGACGCCGAGGCATAGAGCCAGCGCATCACGTCGACGCCGAACTGCTCGGCCGCCTCGTCGAACCAGATCGCGTTGCCCTCCGACTTGTGCATCGCCTTGCCCTCGTCGCTCATGACGAGCCCGTGACCCTTAAGAACCTTGAAGGGCGAACGGTCGACCATCATCGTGCTGACCGCGAGCAACGCGTAGAACCAATTGCGAAACTGACCGGGCAGCGCCTCGACCACGAAATCCGCCGGGAACCACTGCTCCCAGTACTCGCGATCGCTGAAGTAACCCATCGTGGATAGCGAGACGATGCTCGCATCGAGCCAGGGGGTACCGACGTCCTTTACGCGCGACACGTTCTCATCGCCGCACTGGGCGCAGCGAATCTTCACCGCGTCGACCCAAGGCCGGTGCGGCGAGTTCCCCTCGAACTGATCCCAGCCCGAAACCGCTCGCGCTTTCAACTCCTCACGGCCGCCGATGACGTCGAAATGGCCACACTCGTGGCACTCCCAGATCGGAAGGGCGAGACCCCAGTACCGCTTCTTGGAGATCATCCAATCGCCCATGTTACGGAGCCAGTCCAGCTCGCGCTCGAGCCCCCACTCGGGAATCCACCGGGCCTGCCTCGCGGACTCCATGATCTGCTCGCGCCAGTTCATGTTGATGAACCACTCGTCGACCAGCCGGTAAACCAACTCGTCGCGACACCGCCAGCAGTGAGGATAGCGGTGGTAGTATCGCTCCTTGGCGAAGAGCAACCCGCGTTTCTTCAGATCGGCCAATACGTCGTCGGCCACCTCGTCGCAGCGCTTGCCCGCCAGAAAACCGAATTCCGGTCGAAACCGGCCGTCTTCGTACAGCGGAGCGATCTGCGGCAGACCCAGTTCCTTGGCGAGTTCGTAGTCCTCGGCGCCGCAGCCCGGGGCGATGTGTACGATACCCGTGCCCTCCGACTCGGTGACCAGCTCCCAGGCGATAACGCGATGGGCGGGAACAGCCTCTGCCGCACCGTCGAGCTGATCGAACGGGCCGTGATATCGCCGGCCGACAAGGGCCTCGCCCTTGAGTTCCTCGACGACCTCGAAAGCCCCGTTGTTCTTGAACATCGCCTTGATCGACATCAGACCGGGCACGTTCGACTTGGCGGTCGGTTGCACCGGCTGAGCCCGGGCGCTCTCGAAGTTGGCTTTCCCTACGTAGTAGTACCGGTCGCCTTGCTTGACCTTCACGTAGGCCATGTCCGCCTTGACGGCGGCGCCGACGTTCGAGCTGAGCGTCCACGGCGTCGTGGTCCACACCAGCAGGCTGTGATCGGGCCGGTCCACAAGCGGTAACGTGAGGAACACCGACGTATGGGCGACCTCGCGGTAGCCCTCGTTCATCTCCATCTGGCTGACGCCCGTGCCGCAGCGCGGGCACCAGGGCATCACGTCGGACCCGCGATAGACCAGACCCTTCTCGTGGCAGGTCTTAAGAAAGGCCCAGATGCCGTAGTTGTTCTCGTCCGACATCGTGTAGTAAGAGTTGTCCCAGTCCATCCAGTAACCGAGCCGTTTGGACTGTTCGGATTGGATACCGGCGAACTTTCTCACCCGGGCCTTGCACTCGTTTACGAACTTGTCGATGCCGAAGCGCTCGATCTCCTTCTTGTCCTTGAATCCGTGCTCCTTCTCGACCTCGACCTCGACCCAAAGTCCCTGGCAGTCGAATCCGTTCTGGTAGCGCAGCTCCCGACCGAGCGCGGCGTGGTATCGCTGATAGATGTCTTTGTAGGTGCGTCCCCAGGCGTGGTGGACGCCCATGGGGTTGTTGGCCGTGATCGGCCCGTCGAGAAACGACCACTTGGGCTTGCCGGCGCTTAGCTCGCGCAGCTTATCGAAAGCCCGCGTCCGCTCCCAATGCGCAAGTATTTCCCGCTCCTGTGCGGGGAAATCGACCTTCGGATCGACCTTATCGAATGCCATCAAACGATTCCCTGGTTACCTTGCCCGGTCAATCGGCGGATCGGCCGCACGGTATGGCCACGCCGAAACGTTCGTCGGCCTCAGAGCATCCACGATTGCCCAAGACTGTAAGTGCCGCCGAGAGACCATACGCTTCGTCGGCGTAACGGCAGACCGCCCTCCGCCGTCATAATCAGAACGACCACTATAACCGCATCTGCCGTGGAAGCTAATCCACCCAAACGTTGGACCCGCACGTGCCTTGTTGCGCCGGATTGCGCGTGCTCCGCCCTTCGCGGTGATCGTATCGCTTGCTTGGTGATTGATTTCCGGACCTTCAGCCTGTTTCGAACGAGTCAGCGGTTTGTCGAAAGTGCACCGGCGGCAACGCGACCGTCACCTCAAGAGCGGATCAGACGACGACGATATCGACATTATGAGGCTGGTGATTCTCTCCCAATGGGGGTGCAGCCTCGTGAAGGGACCCCGGGTATCGGCGAGCCCGGGTTCCCGTTCTATGCGCACGGTCCGTTATCGCCGATGTCGCCTCACTCCGGTAGCGGCGGGATTCTCCCCTGTCGCTCCAGCATATCGCACATGATTACGGCCGCCTCCTGGGGCGATATGTCTGTCGTGTCGATGGTGAGTTCGGGCTTCTCGGGTTCCTCGTAAGGATCGTCTATGCCCGTGAACCCCTTGATCTCTCCCGCTCGAGCCTTCTTGTAGAGACCCTTCGGATCCCGCTGCTCGCAGACCTCGAGGGGCGTGGAACAATGGACTTCGACGAAGCTTCCCGTGCCGATCGTCTCCCGCGCGATCCTTCGGTCCACCCTGTACGGACTGATGAACGCCGTTATTGCGATCAGCCCGGCGTCGACGAAGAGGCTGCCCACCTCGCCGATGCGGCGGATGTTCTCCGCACGGTCCTCCGCCGAGAAACCGAGGGTCTTGTTGAGTCCGTGACGGACGTTGTCACCGTCCAGCACGTAGCACAGATGACCTCGCTGAATGAGAGCGTGCTCGAGCGTATACGCGAGCGTGCTCTTACCCGCCCCGCTCAGGCCCGTAAACCAGATGAGTGTACCCTTCTGGTCCAGCAGTTTTTCGCGGTGTTCGCGGCCGACGTGACCCTCATGCCACGTGATGTTAGTCGCTTTAATCTTGGTCACTTGAGGGCCCCTCTCTTGCATCAAAAACAGGTACCGGAAACAGCCCGAACTAGGCAAGTTCAGTATAGGAACGAACCCGCGTCCGGTCAACCAGCGCGTGCGCAGGTCCGATTCGAAGGTGGGAGCGGCGGTGGGCACCCCGGGTCCGTGACAGAATCGGCGGGTGGAGTCGCAGGCTGAAAGCCTGCTCTATGATAGCAGGGGACAAGCGTAGCGCCGCGATACGCGCTACGCCCCAGGACTCTCCGGCCCCGGAGTGCCTGTAAGTCAACCGTCGATGATAGTGTCCGACGCCCCCAGCCCGCATGGCGCGTTCGACACGGGCGCAGCCGCATCGCGCACGAAGCAGCCGTTCCCGCTGTTTATCCTATTCTTTCGCACTGCGTGGGCCCAGCGCTTTACGGCGCGCGCCGCTGCTCGGCACGCAGCGTCCGATTAGATCCTCCGAATTCGGTCGACCGCACCGCTCGGCCTTCAACCGTGACATCAGTCGAGGTGAGCAATGCGTGAACCACGAGCGCAGGGGGTTGCGGTTTGATGGACCGATAGCCTTACCGTTTGGATCCGGATCAGGTTCGGGCTGCGTCGCGTCGGGCGCGGCAACTGAGTTCGAGCGTTCTTGCGTCGTCTACGACCGCGAGCTAGACTCCGCGGAGTTTCGACGTCAAGGTCGGCGTCCGGTGCGGGATGCCGGCTTACGGACTGCGACGAGGACGGCGTCGTCCCTCGGCAGTACCTGCGACAACAACTGGTACACGCAGGAGGATCACGTGATGAAGAGAGGTCTTATGTCATCGATTCGGCGCGGCTTTATCTCCGTAGCGATCTGCGGTTTGTTGGCCTTCGCGGTAGGTTGCCCCGGTGGACCGGCTGTGCCGAGCGGTCCAACCATCCATCTGTTGCCGACCTCGATGGAGTTTTCGGGCATGGAGATGGGCGCGAACCCGCAAGACCAGATCATCCAGCTATCCAACACCGGTATCGGAACGCTCGAGTGGTCTGCTTCCGCCGATGCGGACTGGCTCTTTGTTTCGCCGGCGTCCGGCAGTGTCACTGCGGACACCGCCGATCTTGCGGTCAGCGTGGATACGACAGGTCTGACGGCGGCCGAGTCGCCGTATACCGCGCAGATTACCGTCAGTGCAACGGATGCCTCAAACACACCGCAAACGGTGAATGTTACCCTGGCGCTGTCGGAGCTGTTTTGTGAGTCTCTGTCGGGGCCGATCACGATGGATACCACGCTGAGTGCATCCTGCTACAACGTGGAGTCGTCGATTTCCGTGAGCGGCGGTGCGACTCTGACGATCGAGCCGGGAGTCGTCATGTTGTTCGGGGCGGGCAACGAGATGACGATCTGGGACGATGGACGTCTGTCGGCGGTGGGCACTGCGACGGATTCAATCGTCTTGCGAGGAATGGAGGCGACGCGCGGTTACTGGGGCGGTTTGCGGTTCTATCACTCGAACTCAACGCAGAACCGGCTCGAGTACGTTACCATCGAGCACGGCGGCGGCTACTGGGATGCGAACCTGCTTCTGAACGGCGGTTCGGATGCTCCCTCGCGCGTTAGCATCACGAACTGCACGCTCAGCGGCAGCGAGACCTATGGTTTCTACTTCAATGCCGAAGCGATCGTCGAGGACTTCGGCGACAACGTCGTGACGAACAACATGCTGGGGGCCGGCTATATTTCCGCGGCCGTCGGCGGGCAATTGGACGACACGACCACCTACGTGGGCAACGACGAGGATATCGTGCGCGTTTGGGGCGATACGGTTCGCTTCAACCAGACCTGGCCGGGTATCGACGCCGATTACCTGATCGAGGGCAACGTAAGCGTCTCAGCCATGCTCACGATCGAACCGGATGCGAGGCTCGCATTCGGTTCGGGCGTACAGATGACCGTCTGGGAAGACGGACAGCTCACAGCCGCGGGAACCGAGGACGCCCCGATTGTCCTTACCGGCGAGGAGGGGATTCGCGGATACTGGGACGGCTTGCGGTTCTACCATTCGAACTCGGAGGCCAATCAACTCCAATGGGTGACGATCGAGTACGGAGGTGCAGATCGAGCGAACCTGGTGCTGGACGGCGGTTCGAGTGCTCCCTCGCGCGTCAATATCACGAACTGCACGCTGAGCGACAGCGAGACTTATGGCTTCTACTTCAATCAGTACGCGATCGTTGGGGACTTCGGTGGCAACGTCGTGACGAACAACATGCTGGGGGCCGGGTATATTTCCGCGGCGGTCGGCGGGTTGTTGGATGACACGACCACTTACGCCGGAAACGACGCAGATCAGGTGAGGGTTTGGGGGGATACCGTCGCGGAAGACCAGACGTGGCCGGGAATCGACGCCGATTACTTGATCGAGGGTAACGTAAGCGTCTCAGCGATGCTGACGATCGATCCTGACGCCAGCTTGGTCTTTGACTCGGGCGTTCACATGACGGTCTGGGACGATGGGCAGCTCGCGGTTGTGGGCACGGAAGCTGCTCCGATCGTGTTCACCGGTGCCGAGCAGACTACGGGATACTGGGGGGGCTTGCGATTCTACCATTCTAATTCGGAGTCCAATCAGCTCCAATGGGTGACCATCGAGTACGGCGGTGGATACTGGGACGCGAACTTGTTCCTGAACGGTGGATCCGGTTCCCCCGTACTTCTCGACGTCACCGATTGCACGTTCCAGAACAGCGGCAGTTGGGGCGTGTACGTGAACCGGTACGTGAGCGTGAACGCCGATCTCGAAACGGCCAACACCTTCTTCGGGAACACGAGCGGCGGCGTGTTCCGGCAGCCGTAGCGAAGGGCGAGACGCCGGCCGCTACAGACGTAGGTGCCACGGGACTACATGTACCCTTCTGGAAACGGCACCAGTTCGCTGATTCGACGCGCGGAGACGCGCTGCGTCGTTGGTGCGCGGGCATCTTAGAGGAGACGGAGACAGGGCGGTTCGATCTCGGGTCAGGTCAGCCCGAGTCGACCTTGCCGATGTTGACCGGCTTGCCGCAATGTGAGCATTTTGTCGCGGTCAGTCGGGACCATCTCTGCGACACTATACCCTCGCGCCGGGACAGCTCCTGTCGGCGATCCTCTAGTTCCTGCTCTTTGTCGCCGAAGACCTTCTGGGTCTCGGCTAGGGCGTCGGCGTCGGCCTGTGTTTTTGCCGCCAACGCGGCGATCTCTCTTTCTCTGGCAAGGACCTGCTCGTGGAAACGCGTAACGTCGTGAAGCTGCCCCCGAAGGGCGGCGTCGCGAGCGTCGAGTTCCGCCGCACGTTTGGCGAGGTCGCTCTGGCGCTGGTCTGCCGCGGTCGCGTCGGCGCCTCCCGCCGGCTGCCAGGAGTTCAGAGTCTCCCAAGACGAGTGGATGTCGTCCTCCAACGGGTCTTCGCAACTCGCGTCGGTTGGAGTAACGTGAGTGCTGACCGCCTCGCTCTCTTTGTCGGACTCTTCATCCCGGCCGGCCGGTGCTTGTGCGGAGGTCGCGGTTGTGCCTTGTTCAGTGTTGGCGCTCGGGGGCGACACAGACGAGGTCGTCTCGGTGTTCGGAGCCGGTATAACCGCGGGTTCACCTTCATCGCCGGTCGGACCGACAGTCAGACCGAAGGGTCCCAATGAGAGGCAGTCCCCGCTCGCCAAGGGTGTCAGCGAGCAACGCTGATCGTTGACACTGACTCCGGTGCGGCTGCCAAGGTCGAAGATGGCCGGTTCGTTGCGGAACCTGAACAGCACGGCGTGTCGCTTGGAGACATCCGGGTGATCGAGGCGGACGGTGGCATCGCCGTGAAGACCGATCAACACGACTGCTTCCTCGATCGTCCATCTCATGTCGGTGTACAAGAGTTGGAGCGTCACCGGTTTGGGAAACCGGGTCGGGTCGACGTAGTTGGCGCCGCAGCCGGAGTCGTCGGACGGATTATCCGGTGTCCGGATAGCGACTTGGATGTTCGTCTTTCCAATTGTCAGCACGTCGCCGTCCTTGAGCACGACCAGGTCGATGCGTGAGCTGTTGCAGAAGGTTCCCCCGCTTGTGTGAAGATCCTTGAGCAGGATTTCGGTTCCCGTGTTGACCACGACGCAGTGGGCGATGCTGATGTCGGTGTCGTGGAGCACGATGTGCGCGGGACGGCGTGCGCCCAGGAGCGTTACGGGACGCCTCAGGTTCCAGGTCTTTTGGCCGGCCGACCCGAAGCCTGCGGTGATCCGAACGCGCGGAGCCGTGTCGGGGAGCTCAACCGTTTGTTCCCGGACTTGCGAGAGATGATTCATCGCTTCTTGTCCCCGAAAGAGTCTGGTGTGAACCAATAAGGAAGGCACCATGGATGTAGACGGGTGGCGCAGCCGCCGGTTCGTGTTGCCGGGAGGTCTGTCCCAATCGCTTGTATATCCGGCTGGATCATTTTCGTCTCGACTCTTAGCGCCCCTTCGTGCGTAGGATCCGAGCCCGTACGCCATCTCGCGCGTGGTAATGGCGGCGGTCGAATCTCGTGGCGCCGCGTGGAAGCCGCTTCCAAAGGTACAACGGCCTGGGTCTGCCCCGCGAAACAGGTGCATAAGCCGGGCCGACTTTACCGATTGCAAGGTACGATTCCCGGCGAGTAGTCGGCAAGCGAATCGCCGGCCTTTTGCCGTCCGATGATCAGCGTGTAGTATGGGACCTCGATGAACATCGTACTGACTAACGACGATGGTTATGACGCCCGCGGGATTAGGTCGGCGTACGACGCCCTCTCCAGTCTGGGAGAGGTTCACGTCGTCGCCCCGAAAGAAGAGCGGTCGGCCTGTAGCCATACCATCACCCTTCGTAGACCCATAACCGTCGAGCGAATCCCGCACGAAAGGTTCGGTGTGACTTTCGCGGTGGACGGAACACCGGCGGACTGCGTTCGCCTTGCCGTCGCCGCTCTTGTCGATCGCCCGATTAATCTCGTGGTCTCCGGGATCAACCAGGGGGCCAATGCCGGCGTGGACACGTTCTATTCGGGCACCATCGCTGGAGCGCGCGAGGCGGCGATCCTGGGCATCCCGGCCATCGCCTTATCGCAGGCTCTTCGTGCCGATGTGGAGATCGACTGGGATGCCGCTCGCGATGCCGCCGCCTTCATCGTCAAGGAGCTGGCGGCCGAGAGCCTCCCGGGGCCGGGGTTCTGGAGCGTCAACCTGCCGGCGCCGATTCCGCGCGACCCGCAAGACCACGTTCACAGGGTCCCCGTCGCCGTCCACCCGATGCCCATGACGTTCGAGAAGGCGGAACACGACAACGGTCGGGTGCTCGAATTCGATTACGGTGCGTCCTACTGGCTTCGGGAAGTCACAGGTCCCAGTGACTACAGCGTCATTCGTGACGGCGGTATCGCCGTCACCGCCATTCCCCTCTACGGACGCTTCTGAGATTCCGCGGCGTGCGCTCGCGCTCGGACACCCCCTTGCACGTCAGGCCAGTTCAACTAGGCTTATTGCCTAGGTCAGAGGCTCGGCGCGGAGCGTGCCGGCGTGACAGGACACGCGGATTCGAGAGGACCGTGGCGCCGGTGTTGTGCCGCGAGCCTCCAGACGGAACGTTGCGTGCGTTCAGTCGTAGCGTTGCGCGTCGCCGCGCTGCGGTGACGCTTAGTCAACCGTATTCGAGGCTGTTCAAGAGGAGGACGAACACATGAACGTGTCGTTTGGATATGTCGGTTTTCGCCGTGCCGCAAGTGGAAGCGGCGTGTTCCTGGCTATCGCCTCGTTGGCAATGCTTCCGGGATGCGGGGAAGTCGGGCTCGTCGGCCCTCCCGGTCCCGAAGGTCCGCAAGGTGAGCAAGGTGAGCCGGGAATCGGACGTGTGGCTGAGGTTCCGATGACAGAGGAGGAGGACGCACTGTTCCGCGAGGTCAACGGCGAGTGCCTGGCGTGCCACGAGGCCACCGACCCGATTATGATGCAGGATTTCATGCTCTCCAAGAAGGCAAAGATCGGCCTTTCCTGCACCGTGTGCCACGAGGAGAACCCGGACGTAGCGGTCGGACAGGAAGCACACCGCCTGCTGCCCACTCCCGAAACCTGTGGGGCCT
>CBDUZY010000061.1:0-9984 GCA_965371825.1 uncultured bacterium | reverse complement strand
CAGCACGGAGTTCAGGCGCCGGTAGGCCGACGACATCCCCAGCACGCCGATGCGTCGCATCAGCTTGCGGGGGTCTCGAACGTTCTTCGAGACCCGTTCGAACAGGCCTCGATCGCCGCCGATTTCGAGCGTCGTGCGTACGCCGAATGACATCGCCGTCCATCACCATTCCCGCAACGTGTCTGCGTTCTTGTCCTTCGATCCCCACTCCGGCTTTGGATCGTCCGACGTCGTCGACGCCGGTGTCGACTCCGCCGGCAGGACTACGCCGCCCTTGCCGGCCGCGACACACCACTTGATCGCGTCGTCGTAGAGCTTCTTGTATGCCTCCGCGACCGGTGGTCGCCGCGTTTGCAGATGGTAGACCGCAACGTCGAGCGTGAAGCCCTTGAGCGTACCCTCGACGCCGGGATGGTCGGTCAGGTCGACGGGCACCTTGTAGCGCTTGCCTAGATACCCGTTGACCTCACCCTCGGCGCTTAGGCGCACCTCGTCGAGCACGTCCTGGTCGGGCACGCTCCCCGAGTCGGTGGTCAGCTGCGCCGCCGTCTGCGTACCGACGCGGTCGATGATGTCCTGGTTCGTGATGTAGGCCACTGGCGTGCTCCTCTCATTCCAGAGGCGCCGGCCCCATCAGGTAACCAGGCAGTCCTTGAACAGGTAGCCGACGTCCGTCGCCACGCTCTTGAGCACCGTGGACTCGACGACTCTAACGATCCGGCCTCCGAACGCTCCGCGCTGCGAGTCGGACGTGAGCACCTGACGCTGCTTCCAGTGGAAGTGCGCCGCCGACACGATGTCGTGCGTGGTCGGCTGAGCCCTCACTCGCAGAAGAGCGGCCCCGCCCTTCGTCGCGGTCGTACCGTCCCAGACGTTGGCGAAGCTCGCGGTCTGCCCCTTCTTCGCGGTGTTGCGTTTCGCCCGCCCAACGAGCACGAAGTCGAGGCCGAGGTACTCGGCGAGCTCCTGCTGGTTTGCGGCCGGGGCGGCGACGCCGCCGCTTCTGATCACCTGGGGCTTGAGCGTACCCTTCACCGCCGCGAGGATCTTCTCGTTGCGCGAGAGCTTGCGCCACGTCGGAAGCCCCATGACCAGAACGTTGGGCGGCATGAGACAAGCGTCGATTCCCACCTCGATGTCGGTCAGGGCGTCGTCGCTCAGCGTCGCCCACCCGGCTGCAATGTCGACCTCGTTGGCAGCGGCGTAGTTGCCGGCATCGAAGACGAAGTCCGCGGTACGCTTCTCCTTGGCCAGCATGACGAGGTTGGTGACGAACTCCGTCGCGTCGGACATCGGCTGGATCGGGGCCTCCGCGTCGTCGATCTCCTCGTTGGAGACGAACTCCTGGAGACCGTAATCCGCGCACGTGGCCGTCTTGTCACTCACGCTCCACTCGACCTCGTTGGGGACCGCCTTGGGCCCCACGTAGGCCGGCGGTATGGTGAACCGCTCGTCCTTGGAGTACTCCTTGTACGTCAACTTTTTCTTGACCGTCGGAGTCGGAGGGATCACAAGGTCGGCGATGTACTCCGGGTTCTTGTATTGCATCGAAACGTTCGACAGTTGCCCGTCGAACTGCAGTGTGGTTGGCTCAGGCATGATTGGGATTCCTTTCCTTGTCGATTCGGCGTGTCCTTACGCCTTTCTGTCTTCCGGTGGCCGCCAGGGACCGCCGTTACGCGGTCACGGCCTTGTAGGGCGAGACCAGGACGGGGAAGATGTCTCCGTCCACGGCCGAGGCCATCGCTTGCCCCAGCGCCATTTTGATCGTGGCGGCGGCGGCCATCGCCACGGCTTCGGCGCTCCCGTCGGAAACGACGAAGTCCCCACGCGCCACCGTTCCGCCCGCCTTCACCTCGGCGATGCCGGCAAGCTGAACGTCGACTCGCTCGCCCGAGGCGGCCGCGTTCAGCGCCACGCCCATCGCCAGGTCGGTCGCCCCCGCCGCCGGAACCACAGTGTCGTCCGCACTGTCGAACTTCAGGATCGTGTTCGCCACGATCGTCCCGCCGGCGACGAACGTCTTGGTTAGAAGATCATTTGGTCCTGCCATTGTTGGCTACTCCTTTTGGTTTCATGCCGTCGTCCGGCACACATTGGTCTCGTTTCGACGCTTCGTCCCTACGCGGCGGCGCCGAAGATCTTCGGGTGCGTCCGCGCGCACCGCTCGCGGGCGGCCTTCTTCGTCAGCCCCGCGTCGGTATGCTCCTGCATCAGGCCGGCCTGCAGGGCGATCAGGGCCTTCTTATGATTGCCCTCGTGCTCGCTGAGGGCCTTCTCGAGGAGCTTGTCCTCGTCGACCCCGCTCGGGCGACTTGCCGGGCCTGCCGGCGGCGTCGTTCGACCTTGCGGCACGATCGCCGGCTGCTCATCCATGCACAACTTGAACCCCTCGGCGTCGCGCTTGGCGAACTCGCGAGCCCACTTCATGCGCTCCTCGTTGCTCTGCAGGAGCTTGCCTTCCGACAGGTACTTCTCGACCAGGTCGTTGGCATCGCGCGTCGCCGCCGCCTCTTCGAGCGTGGCCACGCGGGCCAGCGTCGCCGCTTGGTCCTTGCCCGCAACAGCCTTGCCCTGCAGATCGCTTAGGGCCCGCAGCACGAGCTTCTTGTCCGCGCCCTTGGCCAGGCCGAGTGTCTCGCGGACACTTGCCGCCACGGCGACCTCTTCCTTGGTCTCTTCCTTGGTCTCTTCCTTGCCCTCTTCGCTGGGCTTCTCTTCGCCTCCACCCTTGAGCTTGGCTATCGCGGCGTTGATGATCGCCACGAAGTCGGCCGCGTCGCCGAGCTCCACGCCCATTCCCTCGAGCAGTGATTTCAGCTCGCCCATCTTCTGCTCGGCGGTCGCCACGACGGGTGCCTCCGCCTGCAGAAGCCTCTTAATAAGTCCCTTCATGTTTGTTCTCCTGGTAGAAGGAAACAGTTCCGATGCAGCCAACGCAGGCATGCGCGGCAGCGCCGGCTTCGTCACTAGCGCGACGCTGTGAATTCGTCGAACTCGCCCGGTGTCCTCTTCGTAGAGGATCACCGGCGATAGATACTTGTAGTGCCCCTTGCGAATCTCCTCCCGGCCTTCCTCCGTCCACTGGACATGACACATCACGCCCTTCCCGTCCACGTATCGGAGCTCCGTGCCCCAGCCGTACGCGTCGGCCCGCTCGCCTTGCGACGCCTTCAGCACCGTCGCGTGGTTGATGTCGAAGGGGATGTCCACACCGTGCTCGGCGAAGTCCTTCTCGACCGAAGCACCTCCCTGCTCATCACAGAGCAGCGTCACACCGTCACGCGTCTCGCAGACGCCGCCCGGTACCAGCAGCACATCCTGTTCGAGCAAAGCCCCGTCACACGCCGGCGGCTCAGATAGAAAACCGACTCTAAGTTCCCCGTTCACCTAATCATCTCCTCCAGAGCCTTTCGCAGCTCCTTGTCAATGGCCGACAGGTCGAAGTCGCCCCGCACGAAGGCGGCGTTCGCCGCGATCCCGCGCCTTTTCTGTCCCGGCACCTTGATGCGCTTCCGCACGTAGGTCAGGTCGCGCACCGGCTTCCGCATCTTCTTCACCTGACCCGGAGTCAGTGCCACGAACGAGCAGCGACATCCGTAGTCCCACGGCGGCGTGTGACTGTCCCAAAACGGATCGTCCCACCGCAGGATGAGCCCGTGCAGCGCCGCGTGCGTCGCCCGCACGTTCTTGTAGCCCGCGGTGCCGTTGCCCACCGTGAGGTACTTGCGGAAGGGAAACGCCTCGGTGATCTCCGGATCGTCGAGCGTCGCCCGCCGGGCGTCGTTGTAGGCCTGCTGCGTGTTCATCGTGAACATCGTTCGCAGGCGACTGAGTGCCGGCCTGGGCACGCCGCCGGTATCGAAGAGCCCCATCAGTTCGCGGCGCACGTTGGGCCAGGGCGTGCCGTCGCGAATCGCTCGCTTGACCACGTCGCGGATCCGCTGGATCAGCCCCGCCTTGTGGACGGCCGCCACACGGAACGCGTGCTGCTTTGCTTCCACGCTGAGCCGCTCGAACAGGTTCGAGGTGAGCGCCGCCTTCTTGGAGAAGTGCCGCTCCGCCTCGGCCAGGCTCTTGGGCTCGAAGTCTGTCTTTGTCAGCAGGCTGATAGGCATTGCTCACTACGGCCTCCATCCGCCAAGCTGAACGTAGGCGTGGAACTTGCAGCCGCCGTGCGGGCACACGATACTCGGCGAAACAGTACCATCGGCGGCAATGTCGTGATTGGCGATGCTGGTCCACCTGCCACAATCGGGACACTTCACAGTCGCGGTGAGCCGGCCGTCGCTCCGCCCTCGCCGATAAACTCCTTCCGGGATCACGATCATTTCGACGTCCATCCTTCGCTGCCTTCCGCTCCCTTACGGTCGCGGTTCTGTTTCATCCTTCCCTCTGCGTGCTCTGTGCTCTCTGTGGTGAATCCTTCGGCCTCGCCGTCGTCCTTCCGATCATCGCCGCCTGCACCTGGACCTCCGTTGCGGCCTCTTCGAGTGCCTCGCTCTTCATCCGGCGCAGCAGTGCGGGGTTGAGTCTCCGAAGCAGGTCGCCGGGGCTCTTCGCCTTGCCCAAGACACCGACCAGCGGTCCGATCGTTTCCTTCCTGTACCGCTTGGCGACTCTCCCCATCGCCCGCCCGGCCATCTCGTCCATGTTGGCCATCACCTGTGTCTGTCTACGGATAGCCACTGTCAGTTCCTTCCGTCACTCCCGCCTCGAAGGCGTCCAGCGCTTCGAGCACTTCGTCTTTCGCGTCGGGCTTGGGAATGCTGATTCGTTCGTGGGCCCAGTCGGTGCCCACCTTCATGCCGGCTCGCTGAGCGGCGCCGATGATCTCGGCTTCGAGCTTGCGATCGACCTGCTCGCGGAAGCGACGCCTCCACACCGGCAGCGGCACGTCCTTGCCGGGAAACTTGAACGCGACCATCGGAGCGATGATCTGCCGCCGGATCGTTCGCCCCTCGCGCTTCACGTCGTCTTCGAGTAGGTCGTGGCGGACCTGGTCCTGCACGTTCGCAGCGGCAAACGTCCCGGTGGATCCGCTCGTGTCGGTTGTCATGTGCTGGCCGAGCCAGCCGATGGACTGCTTGCGCTCGCACCAGTCGATCAGGTCCTTGAAAGGCGCCTCCCGGCGTTGCGACGATTCCAGCAGATTGAGTTGCACCGCCTCCGAGAAGAGTCCGTAGCCGGCCGTGCCCATGTTCTTGAGCATGTCCAGCATTTCGGCCTTCTCGTCGGGCGTTGCCGCCCCTTGGAACGTGGCCCAGCGCACGGGCATCCCGAACAGCTCCGCGAAGTGGGCCCAATCGGCGATCGCCAGCAGCTTGATCAGGTAGATGGCCGAGTGCGCCTGGCAAATCGTGCAGCGGAACGGCAAGCCGGCCCGCGAGTGCGGCATGTGCACGACAAACTTCGGCGCCGCCGCCGGCACACCCAGTTGATTCTCCTTGGTGATGACCCGGATCACGCCCGGTTCGTTGGTGGCCATGCGCAGCCGATGGCTCGGAATCGGCACCAGATCGACGAGCCGGTTTCGATCCCACACCTGTTCGAGAACGGCCACGTTCGGTCCGATCGCCGTGGTCATGTGTTCCAGGGCCTCGTCGAGCTCGTCCAGTTGGCGCAGGCTCTCATTGACGAACTGTGCGGCCTCGTCGGCCAGCTTCTCTTCAGCCCACGGCTCATCCACCTCGGTTGCACTGACCACTTCCCAGTCCAGGCCGGTGAGCGCCGCCCGCCTCGTGTTGGCCACGCCCTGCAGGTGCAGGTCCTTCTCCTCCATCTCCTCAAAGAGGGCCAAGACCGTGGCGACGTCGCCGCCGTCAACCGCTCGCAGTAACCCCTTGAGCTTCGTGAAGGTCAGGGCATCGGAGACGTACGTTCGGAAGCTGTCGAGTGTTGCATCGGGTACGAAGACGCGTCCGAACGGCGCCCGCTGTCCGAAGCGCCACCAGTCGCGGATCCGTCCGCTCAATTCACTTAGACTGCGCACCACTTGTTTCACGTCAGCACCCCGTCCCTGATGCCTCTGGGTTGCCAGTTGGCGTTATGCGTCGCCACTTGCGTCCCATATGACCACTCGGCCTTCCCCAGTGCAGACTCCGTCGCGTGGACCGCCAGCGCCGCCGCCCAGAACCTGTCAGCGTGGGAGCCGTCCTCTTTCGGGGCGTCCAGCCGGATGTTGCCCGCCGTCGTAACGATCTTCCGCACGCTGTGCAGGTCGTTGCGAATCTTCTCGTCGACCGGGATGTCGATGAGCTTGTCGACCAGCTTCAGTCGAAGTGCCGAGCCCGCTTGGGCCTTGAATGCGAGCGTGAACGGGCAGGGTTCAACCCTGTGCGCCCCGAAGTCCTCGACGGCATCCTCGGCCATCTGCATTCCCAGTCCGGTGGAGTCGATGCAGCAGCGCCTAACGCACCGGCAACGCAGCACCTCCGAAAGCACTTCGAACTGCTCTCGAAACCGCATCGCAGCCAGTTCGATCAGCCCCAGGCTTTTCAACTGCTTGCCTGTAATTTCAAACGCCCAGATGACCGTAAGGTCGTACTTGCGGCCGATGTCGACTCCGACCACAACGTCGCCCTTGTGCTCGGCGAGCTCCGCAAGGTCGAGCTCACGCGGCAACTGGGCGTCTTCGCACTCGCCGATCATTTCGTAGGTGAGGAACGCCGTGGCCTCGTCGACGAACTCGCAGAGGAACTCCTGGCGCCAGATCTCTTCGTCCGCTATCCCGGCCCGCAGTTCCTCGATGTTGGCGGGGCACCCCTGAGCGACGGCGTCGTGAATGGTGAGGACGCTCCGGCCGAAGTTGGGGTTGATGCCGAGCTGGTAGAACATGTTCTGTCGCCCCATCGGCGTCGAACAGCAGTCGAGCTCGCCCTGGTGTCGCGTCACACTCGGGTACACGGCCGCCCAGATCTCGCGGTCATGGCTGTGCATGGCGAACTCGTCGAGCAGCACGTCCGCCGTCCAGCCTCTGCATGTTCGCGGATTCGCCGGCAGCCCGACGATCTTTATGGAGGCCTGCGGGAGCGTGACGCGGAGACGGTGGTACTCGGCCCCTTCGAACGTCCCGGAAAACGCTTCGACGGAGAGCACCTTTTCCAGTCGCCTGCAGAGTTGGTGGAGTTTGTCGATGAGCTCGCGGCTCTGTATGGCGCCGGCCGACAGGAACAGCTGGTCCCGTTTACGCATGATGCCGCGCACCAGCCTGCGGACGATTTTCACATGGCTCTTTCCCACCTGTCGAGCCCAGCAGTTCCAGCGGAAGCGGTCCTCGCTCAGAACGTCTTCGCGCTGGTAGGGGTAGAGCGTCTCGTCTATGAGCGCACCGAAGGCCTCGGCAAGGCCGCCCGTAAACGACGCCAGCACCGTACTCTCGCTAACCGTCGGTCCCATCAGCACCACCGTCCCGGCGAAGGTCAGCAAGCATCTCACCGAGAGCCGCTTTCGGATCCTGTTTTTCACGCTCTTGGGGTTCACGTTCTCGTTCTCTCGTCAACTGTTCAACGGCCACCTTCACCGCTTTGACTCGCACCGCACCGAGCAGGCTCATGGCCTGGCGACGCTCCTTCGGCGCCGTGTCCTCGGCCGCCGCTCGCTCCGCTACCTGCAGCAATCCCCGGCGGTACTTGGGTGCGATCTCCATGTCGGCCCGCAGCAACGACAGGCACGTGTTTGCGAGCAGCTCATAGGTTGCCCGTGGGCGATTCGTCTTGACGTACAGCTGCAAGGACCGGCGCTGCGCTAACGGGACCCCCAGCTCCCTCACGATTTCGCTGGCATCCCAACCCGTGTCGATCAGGTCGTCGATGGACGTTCGCAACTCCACGGGATCACGCCGCGTCGCGTCGGCAGCTGTCCCGATCCATCGCGGAATGTCCTTGTCGCCGTCCGCCATTCGCTCGTGTCCATCCACCTACGGCGCCAGGGCCGGGTCAACGTTGATCTTCTGGGCGATCTCCTCGCCCGCAGCGGTCAGCCTGAACCTGCGGCCCGGCCAGCCGGCGTTGTTTCGGGCGTTGATCCACACCACGTACCCCTTCTCGATCAGGTACATCAGGTCGCGCTGCAGGTAATGTTCGCAGACGTCCGGGAGCACTTCGCACAGATCCTCGAACGTAAGGTCGCCCGGATACGCTATGTTCAGTGTGTCCAACAGTGCACGACGGGCGGCCTTGATCTGCTTGGCACGGATCTCTTCTTGTTCGCTCACTATCACTTCTCCGCAAGCTTCGTCATGGCGTCGGCGAGGCGACCGAGTACGGCTCGCATCCCGAACTCGGCGTCCAGCCGGCCCCCGATCGCCGCAACCTGTTCGCTAAGCGCGTCCAGCTTGCGCCGTGACGTCCCGACTTCGCGCAGCCAATCAATTCTTCCGAGCTTGCTTTTTTCCAGGTCGCGCACTCGCGATTCGACCACGTCCACGCGCCGGTGCAGACCCTTGAGCACGAACACCTGCAGGGTCAGCGGTCCGCCGAAAAGCAAGGCCAGGATCGAATAATCACCCAGGGTCAGTCCCGTCATCCGTCACTCCTCCGCACGCATATCACCTCGAGCCGGCCCGTCGTCAGGTGCTTGGCGAACTTCAACGACAGGCTCGGGAAGCGACCGCTATGCCGCCCCCACTCCTCTTCAACGGCCGGGCGGACCTGTGCGTCGATCACGTGCACCATCCTGATCACTCGCTCTCGGCTCCGCCGCGCCATGATCGAAGCGAGCAGCGTCCACAGCACATGTAGTCCCTTGCACTCCTCGGCCGTGTATGCCGTCGCGTCGCCCATCGCGTCATGCACTCGCTTGAGAACCAGCCACGTCTCTCGCTTTCCTCGCGTGATCCGCTTGTACTGGCGACCGCCGGTCCACACCCGCTCGATCTCTGCGATTTCTGTGTCCTCTGTGGATCACTTCGTTCACAGTTTCAGTCTCATCTGCCCGCTCTTTCTCTCGCTCACCGCTTCCGTCATCCTTCGCACGGCCACGAACTCGAACTTCGCCTTGTTCCTGCGTGCCTCGCGGTAGCGTCTCCACTCGTCGTCGTCGCGAGCGAACCACACGCCGCAGTCTTCCGGCTTCCCGCTGCTCGCACAGATCCGCAGGCCGCCGCGCTCTCGCAGGTGGCTGATCAGCTCGCGAACCCGGCGCCGCTTACTCTCGTGCGAGCCCAGGATCCCGCAGGCCTTGGCCAGTTCGATCGCCGTCAGCGGCCGAGGCGTTCCGGCCTCAAGATGACGCAGCAGCGTCAGCCGGATCGTCCTGCGCCGGACGTTGAGGACCGTCTGCATGCGGATCTCTTTTCTTGAAGCAGCGTTTCCGCACGGGCCGCACGACGACCGGATAGAAGATCGCCGCCGCCGCGATCGCGGCGTAGAGCCACGCCGTGACACTGTCGCCGCCGCCGCCGACCTTGATCTCCGCCAGCTTCACTTCGAGTTCCTCGACGACAGCCAGCGCCGCCGTCAGCCTGGCCTCGACGTCCACGTCCACCGACGCTTCGACCCGGTTGTGATCCACGGTTCCGGCACGCCCGTCGCCCGCCGCACACCCCGCGAAGGCGTCCACAGAGGCCACCGAGATCACCGAAACGATCAGCAGTCTTGTCCGTTTTCTGTGCATTCTGTGTCCTCTGTGGATTAACCCTTCCGCCTTCCACCTTCCGCCTTCAGCCCTAGCCCGGCGGTTCGTCGACCTCCTGTTTGGCGTCTTCGGGCAGCGGCACAGGTTCGAGCGTGGCGTCCGTGCCGTCCGACGCTTCGCCCGCTTCGACCGTCGCCATCGTGCTTCGCACCCACTCCTCGCCGAGGGTGGATTCGAGACTGAGTTGCCCGTCCTTGACCGGCACCGTCTCGCTCTCTCGGCTCCCGAACCCCCATTCCATGTCGGTGCTCGCGTAGAAAAACAGCTTGCCCGTGTCCATCGTGCACCCGCCCGTGTGCCACAGCGTGACACACGCGATCAGCCCTAGGCATACAGTGATAATCTTAC
>CBDUZY010000060.1:0-10027 GCA_965371825.1 uncultured bacterium | reverse complement strand
CGAACTGCACGTTCGAGCAGGCCATCGAGATGATCGACATCGGCGGTCCCTGCCTGATCCGCGCCGCGGCGAAGAATCATAAGCATGTGCTGGTGGTTCCTTATCCAAGTGAGTACGACCTCGCGCTTGGAGCGCTCTCCGAGAAGGCGTCGTACGACGAGCGCTCGCTTGAGCATGCAAGGTCGGCCTACTTCAAGACGGCATGCTATGACGGTGTCGTTCACGATTGGCTGCAACAGCATTGCCACGACGTTCCAGACTACCACACACTTGCTTATTACGACTGGGGCCCCGTGCGGTACGGCGAAAACCCGCACCAGGACGCGAACCTCCTGCAGCTTTACGCCGAGGATTCGACGCTTGACTTGACCGTAGCTGACGCCGTCGGAGAGAAGGACCAACAGGCGCAGTCGTCGCTGAACAACTTAGTTGACGCGGATGCGGCCGCACGTTTGTGCTGCGACCTGACGAGGGAACTCGCAATGGCGTCTGTGGGACCGACTTTCCAGTCGGTCATTCCTCCAGTTACCGAAGAGCTGCACACAGAGCGACACCTGCCACACATTCAGAACCCCGGCGCGCACTACTTCGTTACTTTCCGACTGGCATCCGGGTCACTTGCTCCTGCAGAACGTGGCATCGTGCTCGAGGCCTGCCGGCACTGGCACACGAAGAAGATGACCCTTCACGCCTGCGTGGTAATGCCCGACCACGTCCATCTCGTGATCACCCCTCACGAGGTGGAGGACGGGAAGTGGGTACCGTTGGGAGAAATCTTGCGGAGCGTAAAGGGGTTCTCGGCTCGCCAGATCAACGAGCGGCGCGGCACGAAGGGCTCGATCTGGATGGACGAGAGTTGGGATCGCATCGTCCGCAACGAAAAAGAGTACGCCGAGCGCTTGGAGTACATCGGAGACAATTCTGTGAAGGCCGGGCTCGGCACGGAGTACCCATGGCTGTGGATAAACCACTCTGCCTGGCAAGACCTGGCTATGTATGACCGACTGGAAAGTCGGTCCCACAGACTGGGGAGTCCCTCCGACAGGTCGGAACGCCAGTCCAGCGCTCCTGATGGCAAAGTCGCCGTGGTCCTCGTCAAGCACACGAACGCGTGCGGTGTGGGAGTCGCAAGTGACGCTGTCGAGGCCTATCGCCAAGCGTACCTCGGCGATCCCAACGCCGCTATGGGCGGCATCCTCGCGTGTGGGTTCACTGTTGATGCCGAGTTCGCGAAAGCGGTCATGGAGACGTACGCTCGATGGGGCAAGGCTGCCGGAGTCGGTGGATTCTTCCTTGAAGTTTGGGCGGCAGATCAGTTTAACGAGGATGCCCTTGAGGTCATTCAGTCCACTAAGCCGTGGGGCAAGAGGGTGCGGCTGTTCGAACTCGGATGTGTCGGCGACGCGCCGCCCGAGGACGAAGTGGAGTACAGAAGCGTCAGCGGCGGATTGCTGCGACAGACACGCGACAACGTCGGCCTCAACGAGGATCAGTGGAAGGTCGCCACCAAGCGCAAGCCGACGGAATCGGAGATGGACGACCTGCGCCTGGCATGGTTGGTTTGCAAGCACACCAAGAGCAACGCGATCACGATCTGCCGGGATGGGATGCTGATCGGCAACGGCGCGGGGCAGATGTCACGGGTGATGAGCTGTCGGATCGCCACCTGGCTGGCGAAAGAGAACGGCCACGAGGACAAACTGAAAGGTGCGGCTGCGGCGTCGGACGCCTTCTTCCCCTTCCCCGACGGGCCGAACATCCTGATCGACGCCGGCGTGACGGCCATCATTCAGCCGGGCGGCTCCAAACGCGACGACGACACGATCGCCGCCTGCGACGAGCGCGACGTAGCCATGATCTTCACCGGGACCCGGCACTTCAAACACTAGGTCGTACCTCGGCTCGGTTGGCCTTCTCGGCCTACCATTCCGCGTGGGCTGACACAATCGCCTGGGTAGGATTGCCGCCGGAGACACCCAGCCTATAATCGCCTCGACTTGAAGAGGGTGTAAGACGTGAAGCTCTATACAAAGACGGGCGATGACGGTTCAACCGGCATGATCGGCGGGAGCCGAGTGTCGAAGTCGGATCCGACGATCGAAGCCTGCGGTGCGGTCGATGAGGCCAACACCGCGATCGGGCTCGCCGTTGCCTCATGCGACGACGAGGAAACGGGTGACTCGCTGCGCCGTATCCAGTCAGAGCTGTTCTCGTTGGGAGCCGAGCTGGCGGTGGCGGACGGTGATAGCGCCACCGCTCGCATTGACGCCTCCCACGTAACCCAGCTCGAGCACCGGATCGACGCAGCCACGGCTGAGGTCTCGCCCTTGCGTAACTTCATTCTGCCCGGCGGATGCGAGACGGCGGCGCGCCTCCATCATGCCCGAGCTGTCTGTCGACGCGCCGAGCGCGCCGTTGTCGCGCTCGCCGATGGGCGTCCGGTAGGCGAGTTCGCTGTAGCCTACCTGAACCGCCTGAGCGATCTCCTGTTTGTCTTTGCCAGATTGGCGAATCACCGGGCGGGTACCGAGGAGGTCCCGTGGATCGCGCCACCTGAGTAGAGCCGTTTGCGAACCGGTGCGATCGCGGCTGGCGCTATTAACGCGCACCGGGCAAGCACTGCACGATCATCCGCGGAGTAGATCTCGGATGCACAACGGGACCCACGATTCATGGACGTGATCCGAATCCGCGAGTCGGGCACCTTTAGACCGCTCCACGTAGTGATGATCTTCCTCGTGGCCGTCACGGTCACGGGCGGATGCCTGTTGCTAAGTGCGGCTGAGTCCACCACGTTGGTCGACGGGGCCGTCGAGTGGCAGGCTGAATCCCCGCTTCGTGCCGTCGTCCAGACGCTCTGCCTCAACTACAAGTTCCCGACGATCCATCCCGGCGAGATCAAGGGTTATCTTCTGGGCCTCGGCGCGGGACTGGCGATGCTCGCCTTGGCGGTGGCGATCTTCACCAGGCCCAGAGGCGAAGGCGAGGACGCCGGAGTATCGACGAACGCCACGCTAGTGCCCGTCCGCGCGAAGATCCACGTCGGCCCGCTCGTAGCGGCGCAGGCCCTCGTCGGGCTTTACGTGTTGTGGTCCTTCGCGAGCAGCAGGTGGTCGCCGACCGCCGTCGATATCGCGATCGGCGGCAGCATACTCCTCGCGATTCAGTTCCTGTGGGCGTTCGGCATCGGACACGGCTTGAGCCCCGCCGGAGCCCGAGTCGCCGCCCGGATTGTCGTCGCCGCTCTTGCCCTCAGCGCGGCGACGGCGGTGTGGTATTACTATGGGCGGAACCCGGTTCTGGCGGCGAAGTTCCCGTTCGGAAACCCGACATTCCTGGCTGCCTGCCTCATTCCCGGGATTCTGCTCGGCGCAACACTGCTCATCGAGACAATCGCATCGCTTTTGCGCGCGAAGCAGGCCTCCTCGGTCCTGCCGGTCCTGGCGTCGGTTGTTGCCGTTGTAGTGTGCGTGTGGGCGTTTTTCTTGACCCGTTCTCGCGGCCCCGCCGTCGGACTGGTCTTCGGCGCAGTGGCGCTCCTGTTCTTCGTCAATCGTGGATGGTGGAAGCTTGTTCCGTCGCTCATGGCGATCGTGATCGCGGTGGCCGGTTGGCTCTACATAGGCGCGAACCTCGATGCTGCTTCACCGACGGGACGCAGCGCGACGATGCGGTTCAGGCTCTATTCCTGGGAATATGCATGGACGATGTTTCTCGAAGAGCCGTTCAAGGGTCACGGCCAGGGAGGGTTCGCGCTCCTGGGGGATTCGCACGTGGCAAGCGACGTTCTCGAGGACCCTTTGCCGTTTGTATCCCGGATCGCTCACGCCCACAACGAGTGGCTCGAGGTGATGGCCGATCTCGGCGCGATCGGCATTGGCCTGATCGGTAGTGCTATAGCGCTGACACTCATAGCCGGGATGCACGCCCTCGAGGGACCAATGTCGTGGCGCGATCGTTGGGTGCTGCTCGGTTGCATGAGCGCCCTCGTGGGACTTGGTGTTGAGGAGTGTTTCGGGGTCGGACTGCGCGTTTCCGAGGTCCCGCTGATCTTCTTCACGGTCATCGGTCTCATCTGGGCGCTCGCCGGTCCGCCCCAATCGGTCCTTGTCGGGTACGCCTCGGCAACACGCGGACGACGGGCGCTCGCCGGCGTCGTCGGCGGAGTGTTGGGAATCGCGACGCTGGTGATCGCGCAGCAGGATTTGGCCGTCACCCGCGACGCCTATCGAACCGACAGTTACTTGCGCGAAGGTGATGACGAGGATGCGACGCGAGCGGCGTCTATGGCGGTCTTCCAGCTCAACCCTCAGCGAGCGTTGACCAATCGTTACAGGCTCGCCGAAACGCACCTGGTGCTGGCCGAACGACTTCTGGGTCGGGCGCTTGACCGGCATCGTCGCTCCAGCGAATCCGTGCCCCCGGATTCCAGATTGGCGATGCTCGCCGAAGAGGACTTCGCGATCGTCGATGAACGCTGGAAGGCTGCAAGCCGCGAACTCAAGGAACTCGTCTCGCGCTCGCCGGACTTCATAAACAGCGGGCGGTTGGACTACAGGATAAACCTGATCAGAGCCCGGATTCCTCCAGGCCCCGATGCCGACGGAAATGGCGAACGGTTCGCCCAAGCAGCGGCCACTGCCCTGGAAAGAGAGCTTCGACGACAACCGTTCGATACTCGACTGGCTACGGATTATCTCTTTGTAGCCGCTGCGCATCTGACACTCGAGCAGGTTGTCCACGTCCTCGCCCGCCCGTTACGCCACAACAGGATCACGGAGAGTTACCTCGACGTGATCAGGTATCTGGACAGCGATCCGGATCTGGATTCCAGGCTGGACCCGCTCTTGGACAACGTCCGACGAGCGGTCCGCAAGACGCCGCCGCCCAACGACGGCGACGTGCCCATCGAGTGGGGACCGGAGAAGCTCCGAATTGGGGCGGCCCTCAGCTTTCTGCGCGGCGACTTCTCTCGATCGGTCGAGGATTTGGAACTGGCATCAACAGCGTATGAGGAGCTTGCGAATTCGGCTCCGATGGGGGCAGCCGCCTGCTACGCCGAGCTGGCGGATGCCCGCTTCTTCAACGATCCGTATGCCCCGACCGGGGCCTTGGAGAGCGCGGAGAGAGCCTCGAAGATCGCTCCGTGGTCGCAGGAAGGGCGTCGCTTGAAGGATGTCGTCGAGCGGCGCATGATTCAGTACCACCTGGCGGGCGGGGATGAGGCAAACGCTGTTCGCCTGCTGAAGCGGTCGGCGCCGCCGGGAGCCACGCAGGAAGTGATCCAAGGGGAGTTGGGTGTGCGCCTGCGCCGATTGTGCGAATCGTTGATCGCCCGGAATAGCGACTCGCTGGCTGATGCGGATGAATCGAACGAACTCCTGTCAAGGCTCCGCAGCTGGCAGGCCCGCGGGATCGAACTCGCCCCGTTTGACGCCAGGTCCCACTACCTTGCGGCGGATCTCGCCTTGTTTGCCGGCGAACGGGACGAAGCCGTGGAGCATCTGCGGCGAGCGCTCGAAGAGGGCCTCTCAGTAGACGTGGCGTTGCGTCTCATTGACGCGGCGTTGGAAAAGACCCCGGACGATTCCGTCCTGCTGAAGGCGCGCCGGACCATCGCCGGTGGCGAACCGGAGGGTGGCCCGGTCTTGCCGGATCCACTGCCGACGGCTCGGGGATCTGCAGGATCGGCCGAGACGGATGGGCCGTAACCGGGCGGCGTCCCGAGTTCAGGCGCCGCTCGCAGCCGCGCCGGTACGCTTCAACCGTTACGCGATTTATCCTCGCCCTTGCGGTGTCGCGTTGAGCCCCCTACGCTGGCTTCGGGCGTGAGAGCTTGCACTGGGTCCGGATCCGACATTTGGCGCGGGTAACGGACAAAAGAGCTAGCGGCGGCCCGCATCGCAGCCGAATAACTACTTAGTTTTCACCAGGCCGGTGGGATCGAATTGCGAGTCGACACCGCCGCCAAACGGAGCCGGAATGATCGCGGCTAGTCACGACAGTCTTCCCTGCGGAATCGAGTACGGTGTCATACCTCTGCCACGCCGGCACGTGGTCTCTCTCCAGATTCGCGTGCTCGCGGGTGCGTGCTGCGAACCCGAAGACAAACTGGGCCTCGCGCGAACGGTGCAGGAGACCATCGATAAAGGGACGCAGAATCTGACCGGCCGGCAGCTCTCCGACGCCTTCGACGCAATCGGGGCGACTCGCGGCAGCGGCACCGGGCGGGAAACAACTACGTTCACTTGCACCGTCCTCCCCGAGCACCTGGATCGCGCGGTCGAGCTTCATGCGGAGCTCCTGCGCAAGACCACTTTCCCTGAAGAGGCCGTGAAGGTGAGCCTCGAGCTTTCGAGGCAGGAGCTGACCGCTCTCGAGGACGACGCCCACGGCTTGCTCGACAAGCTGATCAGCGCCCAGGTGTACGGCCCGCTGCTGGGGCGACACCCGTTGGGTGAGCGCGAGACGATCGACCGTATCGACAGGTCCGATCTGGAGGACTTCTGGAGAGTCCACTTCCATGCCGGACGGATGATCATCTCCGTGGCGGGTCCGATCGAACCGTCGCGCATCGCCGATCTTCTTGCGAAGCATTTTGACAACTTCGGCAGCGCGACGCGGCAAGGGCGGACCGCCTATCCCGTGGAGTTCGTCGCCCGCGCTACGCACCACCACAAGGAACTCGAGCAGGAGCAGATCGCAATCTGTTGGCCGGGCCTGGATGCCACGCATGTGGACTTCCCCGTTCAACAGGCCGTCATCGGCATCCTGTCGGGGGGGATGAGCGGCCGCCTGTTCACGGAGGTGCGCGAGAAACGCGGCCTGGTCTACTGGGTCGCCGCCTGGCAGGAGACGCCTCGCGGGACGGGCATGATGTTCCTCGGGGCCTCGACGACTCCGGAACGGTGCGACAAGACGTACTCGGCACTGCTTCGCGAGGTCGATCGCCTCGCGGAGGACATTACCAAGAGTGAGCTGGACCGTGCGGTTATCGGAATCGTCGCCTCCAAGGACACGCGCGGGGACATGACCAGGGCACATTGCGGTGAACTCGCCGGCGACTTGTTCTTTTTCGGCCGACCGATCTCCATGGAAGAGAAGGTGGCCAAGCTCGAAGCGGTTACCGTGGACGACGTACGACGATACCTCGCCGAGCACTCGCGGGACCGCCTTAGCGTCGTCACCTTGGGTCCGCGACCGCTGGGCGACGGAATCGGCGACGGCGCGGACCGCGTCGAGACCGGAGCACACGGATCATGAGTGCAACCGACGGACCATACACACTACACACCTTGGAAAACGGCTTGCAGATCGTGATCGAGCGCATGCCCGACGTGCGCAGCGCCGCCGCGGGCTTTCTGGTCAAAACCGGGGCGCGAGACGAGACCGAGGACGTTGCGGGGGTCTCGCACTTCCTCGAACACATGATGTTCAAGGGCACGGCGAAGCGGGGATGGCAGCAGATCACCATCGACTTCGACGCGATGGGCAGCAGTTACAACGCCTTCACCAGTGAGGATCGCACGGTCTACTACGGGTGGGTCCGCAAGGCCGACATCGGCAAGCAGATCGAGCTACTCGCGGACATGATGAGGTCGACGCTGCCGCCGGGCGAGTTCGACACCGAGAAGAACGTGATCCTCGAAGAGATCGCCATGTCGAAGGATCAGCTCGACCACGTCGCCTTCGACTTTCTCCAGGAGAAGGTGTTCGCGGGTCATCCTCTCGCCTGGCCGGTGCTCGGATATGAGAGCACTGTCAAAGACCTGTCACGTGATCGTATGTGGGAGTACTTCCAGCGGCGTTACGCCCCGGACAATATCATGCTGATCGTCGCCGGGAACGTCGACCCGAGTGAGATCATTGACGTGGCCGGCGAGCTCTGCGGATCATGGAAGTCCATGGGCGACAAGACTGCCCGCACTGTTCCGACCTTCGCCGACGGCATGGATGTGCTTCAAGTGGACCGGTTCAAGCAGCAGGTCGTCGCCCTCACCTTCCCGTCGGTCAGCGCAGTGGACGACAGGCTGGAAACGGTGTCGGCTACGACCACGATCCTTGGCGGCGAAAACTCGCGTTTCTTCTGGAACATCGTGCAGCGTGGACTGGCCCCCAGGGCCGGCGCCTTCCATCTGGACTACACCGATTGCGGTGCCCTTATTCTCTATGGGACCTGCGAACCGGACAAAGCCGAGCCGCTGCTGACCGCCATGCGCAATGAGGCGGACACCATATGCGGCGAGCGGGTAGGCGAGCACGAGGTTGATCGGGTCAAGAACAGGCGAAGGACGGGTCTGGCCGTGGAGGCGGAGGCGCCGTATCATCGGCTCACGCAATTGATGGACGATATGGAGTCTCGCGGCTCTCCGCGAACGGTGGAGCAAGCCCTGGCTGAGGTCGACGCCGTATCGGTCGAATCCATCCACGAGTGTCTTCGGGAGTTTCCAATCAACGTCGGCGGCCATCTGGTGAGCGTGGGTCCGCGCCTCTGGCCTGACGTGCAGTAGTCGTAGACCGCGGGCGCCGTCACTCCAGTGACCGCGCCAACCCGCTCACCGACGACGATCTTAGCGAGGGGAGTGCAACCGCGCCGGTTCTCATCCCAACAAGGTAGTAATGGCATCGACAGCCCCGTTGGAAATCAAGGTCGTCTACGATTCGTCGAAACGGCGGCGGCGGACGTCGTATCGTCGAGTGACCGCTCCCACCAAACGGCGTATGGGCCCACTGTTGCTAGTGGGAGTGCTCAATCTCGCTGCGTCCGGTGGGCTGTATTACGCTACATGGTGGCATGCCGACCCGTTCATTTACCTGACCCTGATGATGAAGACGCCGGTCGACGTTGACCCGGGAGCGGTGGGTGCCATATTCGGCGTGTCGCCGGAGGCACCGTCGAATCAGAAAGGACCGGGCGTCCGCGAACAGCAGCCCGAAGGCCCGGTGTGGAGCGGAAAGACCGCACAAATCGCCATCCCGATCACTTCCTATTCCTGGCTGACGCTCGCGACGATCGCGGCCTGCGCATTATCACTTGCGTCAGGCGCCGTCCTGGGGCGCGCCGGCGGGAGTGTATGGCGGCGTATCGGCGTGGTGATGACGATCATCGTAGCGCTGGGGCTTGGCTACGCCGTATTCCGCGTGTGGAACGAGTACGGTGCGCGGTTCTTGCCGAATCATCTTCGGTTCGGGATGGGCGGCCTAACGCTTCTATTGCTGATGATCGGCCTGTCCATCGGTCGAGGTGCCCGGGGGCTAACGCTCCTGGCAGCGATCGTGCTGATCCTGTCCGCGATGGGCACCGCCGCGGGTCTCTACGTGGGCCGCCAATGCGGGGCGATAGAACCGGCGCTGTCAACCCCCGCCTACTTGGCGTTGGCCTTCGCGATCCACTCGGTGTGGGGATGGATCCTGCTGGTTGTCTCGGGACGGGTCCGATCGTAGGCGGGCGTTGCCGCTCGCTCAGGCTACCGCGCCCACCTTAGCCAACGTCTTGGCGATCTTCTCCCCGAGCGAATCGACGGTGAAGGGCTTGACGATGTAGTTGTTCACCCCCGCCTTGACCGCTTCGAGGACGCGAGTCTTTTCCGCCTCGGTCGTACACATGATCATCGGTACGGTCTTATTGGTCTCCCGGATCTTCTTGACCAGAGTGATGCCGTCCATGTTGGGCATGTTCCAGTCGATCAGCATAAGGTCCGGGGGTTGCTCGTTGAATAGAGCGAGCGCTTTGACGCCGTCCTCGGCCTCGATCACGTCGTTGTGACCCAGCTGCTTCAGGACGTTCTTCTGAATGTTGCGGATCGTCCGCGAGTCGTCGACGAGTAGGATCTTCACGCCTGTACTCCTACGGCTTGGGGCTCCCGCTAGTGACGCCGTGGCTCCTTTGGCGAACGTGAAACCAGCGCGTTCCATCCTAAGCGCCAGGTTAGGAGCCTCCCGCAGTTCGGTAATGCCCCAACGACGTTGTTGCGAAAATCTAGAGCGACGACGTACCTGGCAGGTCGACATATCTGACCGGATCGAC
>CBDUZY010000059.1:0-10083 GCA_965371825.1 uncultured bacterium | reverse complement strand
CGCAGACATTGCTGCGGCGTCACGGAACGCCATTCTGGGATTACCTGGACGAGGTCGGCGTATCCATACGTATCTACGACATCCCGTCGAACTACCCGCCGAGCCCGTCGCACCACGGGCACATGTGCTGTCTGAGCGGGATGGGTGTGCCCGACCTACTGGGCGGATACGGCACCTATCAGTACTTCTCCGAGGACACCTCGCGGGCTATCAGCGAAGGCGGCGGAATGCGCAAGCGTCTGGCCTTCAACAACGACACAGCCAAGGCGGTGTTGGTCGGACCCGAGAACACAACGTTGAAGAAACCCGTCCGTATGGAAGTCGACTTCACGATCCACCGGCATCCCAGCGAGCCCACGGCCAGGATCGACATCCAAGACAAGACTATCATTTTGAAGGAGGGCGAGTGGAGCGACTGGAACCAGGTCGAATACGACGTGGTAATGCCCTCGTTCCTCCCCAATGACAGCGTCAGCGGTATCTGCCGATTCTACCTGCAGGAGGTCCGGCCGAGCTTCCGCCTGTACGTGACTCCGATCAACATCGACCCCTCCGACCCGGGTGAGCAGAAGATCACCGAACCGGACGATTTCATCACCGATATTTATGAGGAGCTCGGGCTCTTCCACACAACCGGTTTCCAGGAGGATCACAAGGCCCTTTCCAACGGCGTCTTTGCCGACGACGAGTTCTTCGAGCAGGTCCGTTACGTCCTGAAAGAACGCATGAACCTCCTGCGGTACGCGTTCGACAATTACGAGGACGGACTACTCTTCTTCTACTTCTCGAGCACGGACCTGCAGGCCCATATGTTCTGGTGGGACGGAGACGAGCCTCACCCGACTCGCTCGCCCGAGGAGGCACGGCGATACGACGGAGTCATAGACGACCTATATCGTGACATGGATGCCATCGTCGGTGAGGTTGTGGAACGCTATGGCGACGAAGCGACGATTCTGGTGATGTCCGATCACGGCTTCTGCAACTTCAAACGCCAGTTCAACATCAACACCTGGCTGCGGGATAACGAGTACATCAAACCTCGCTACACACGCGGCCTGCTCAGCCCGGTCAAGAGTCGCCGGCCGGATTGGAGCCGGACCCGCGCTTACGGGTTGGGGCTTAACGGTCTGTACCTGAACCTCGAGGGACGGGAGCGCGACGGCATCGTCGACCCTTCGCAACGCGACGCCCTTCTGGACGAGATCGTCGAGAAGCTCCTCGCGGTCCGTGACCCAGCCAACGGCGAGCCCGTCATCGCCAAGGTCTACCGCGCCGACGAGATCTATAGCGGCCCGTACACGGAGACCGCACCGGATCTGATAATCGGCTATAATCGTGGATATCGCGTGTCGTGGGACTCGACGCTGGGCGAGATATCGAAGGAGGTTTTCAAGGACAACGACTCGGCCTGGAGCGCCGATCACTGCATCGCCGCCGACCAGGTTCCCGGTGTGATCTTCAGCAACCGGCGCATACTTCGGGATGCTCCGTCGCTGGTCGACCTCGCGCCGACCATACTGGAGCAGTTCGGCGTGCCCGTTCCCGAGTCGATGACCGGTGGTAACCTGTTCGAGTCGACCGCCACGACACTAGCCTATGACGATGAGCGCCAACCCGAGGGCCGCTAAGCGAATGCCGGCCGCGGGGCGAGCGGTCTTCCCCGCGCACTACGAGTGCCACGATGAGAGGCTTGGAAGCACCATGAACGATGAGTGGACGCGACGCAAGTTCCTGGCTCGGACCAGTGCAGCCGCCGCCGGAACTGCCCTTCCGACCTCAACCATGCTGGCTGCACTGCTGGGCCCCCCTCGGTTGATTACGGCGAACACCGCAGGGGCCGGCAAGGGACACAACGGCCAAAAAAAGGTGATAGTCATCGGCGTGGACGGGATGGACCCGCGGCTCTGCGAGAAGCTGATGGCCGCAAACGAGCTTCCCGCGCTGTCGAAGCTGCGCGAACTCGGCAGCTTCGGACCGCTGGGAACAAGCATTCCCCCGCAGAGCCCGGTGGCGTGGGCCAACTTCATCACCGGGGCGGGACCGGGCGTTCACGGCATCTTCGATTTCATCCATCGCCGTCCGGAGAAGCAGTACAGACCCTATTTCGCCGCGGCGGAAACGATCGTGAGCGAGGAAGGCTGGGAAGTCGGGGAGCACCGAATCCCCCTGACGTTCTGGCCTTTCAGTCACGCCCCTACGCAGACCCTGTTGCGACGGGAGGGGACGCCGTTCTGGGATTACCTCGACGAGGCCGGTGTCCCGATGTGGATCTACGACATTCCCTCCAACTATCCGCCAAGCCGCTCCACCTACGGGAACGTCCGCTGCCTGGCCGGGATGGGCACCCCGGATCTGCTCGGAGGATACGGCACCTACCAGCATTTCTCGGAGGATACCGTGCGGTCAATCAAGGAGGGCGGTGGAATGCGGAAGCGTCTCGTGTTCCGCGACGGCGCGGCCAGCGCCGTGCTCATGGGACCTGAGAACACAGCCCTGAAGAAGCCCGTTCGCGCCGAGGTCGGCTTCAAGATTCACCGTCACGCCGTTGAACGCTGCGCGAGAATCGATATTCAGGACCGGACCATCGTCTTGAAGGAAGGTGAGTGGAGCGACTGGTGCAAGATCGAGTACGAGATGGAGATGCCCTCCTTCCTTCCGAACTCGCACGTCAGCGGTATCTGCCGGTTCTATCTCCAGGAGGTACATCCAAACTTCCGTCTGTACGTGTCACCGATCAACATCGACCCCTCCGATCCAGGTGACCAGAGGATCACGGAGCCTCCTGATTTCGTCACCGAGATCTCCGATGAGCTCGACCTTTTCTACACGACCGGATTCCAGGAGGATCACAAAGCCCTCTCGAACGGAATCTTCACGGATGAGGAATTCCGACAACAGGCGGACTACGTTCTCGCCGAGCGGATGAACCTGCTCGAGTACGCCCTCGACCACTATGACGACGGGTTCCTTTTCTTCTATTTCTCAAGTACCGACCTTCAGTCTCACATGTTCTGGTGGGATTCCGACGACGAGCATCCGGTTCGATCCGCCGACGGCGCCCGGTGGTCGCACGGGGTGGTCGAGGATTTGTACAAGCGCATAGATTCGATTGTGGGCGATCTGATGGAGCGGTATGCCGGGCAGGCGACTATCATCGTGATGTCGGATCACGGCTTTGCCAACTTCAGCCGCCAGTTCAACCTCAACACGTGGCTGCGCAAGAACGGGTACATCCGGCCCGCCTCGTGCAAGTCGCTGTTAGCCGACAGACGCCACCCCGTGGACTGGCGTCACACCAAGGCCTACGGGCTCGGCATCAACGCCCTCTATCTCAACCTCGCCGGGCGGGAGCGGGATGGCATCGTGACAGACGGGCAGCGCGATGCACTACTGGATGAGATCAGCGAGAAGCTGCTCGCGTTCCGTGATCCGCTCAATGGCAAGCAGGTGATTGCCGGGGTCTACAGGACTGACCGGGTGTACTCCGGACCGTGCACGCCCCAGGCGCCGGACCTTATAGTCGGATACCGCCGAGGCTACCGCGCCTCGTGGGGGACGGCACTCGGCGATATGCACGAGTCCGTCATCAGCGACAATGACTCCGCCTGGAGCGCCGACCACTGCACGGATGTTAACGAGGTCCCCGGCGTGATCTTCAGCAACAGGCCCGTCTTGCGGGAGAACCCCGCCCTTGTCGATCTCGCGCCGACTATTCTCGGGGAGTTCGGTCTCCCGACGCCAACGACGATGACCGGTCGGGACCTTTTCAAGTCAGCCGTCGCGGCATCGGGCGCGGGCGGCCGCTAATGGAGGAAACTGCTTGTGCCGAAGATCAAGATCGATTCCAACCTGTATGACCGCGTCAAGAAGGTGGCCGAGCTGGCCGGGTATCCGTCACCCGAGGAGTTCGTCGTTCACGTCATCGAGAAAGAGCTTTCCGTGCTCGAATCGGCCGAGTCCGACGAGGAAGTGACCGAACGGCTGCGCGGGCTCGGATATATCGAGTAAGGTGGCAGCCCTCGGGTCCCCACCGGCCGGGTGTACGGTGTCCAACGACACTCACTGCGGCTTGTACGTCCATATACCCTTTTGTGAATCCAAGTGCGGATACTGCGACTTCTACTCCGTTGCGCGTGCCGGGCAAGATACGGCTTCGGTGATCGAAGCGATCGGCCGTGAACTCGCGCACCGCGCAACTGCGAGCCCCTACCCGGTTCGGACGGTTTTTTTCGGAGGCGGCACACCCACGATCCTGCCAACAGAGCAGCTCGCTTCACTCATCGAGAGTCTGTCCGGAGCGCTTCCCGTTGGGCGACTTGCCGAGTTTTCGGTCGAGGCCAACCCCGCTACGATCGATGATGACAAGGTGGCGATGCTGGTGTCATCCGGTGTCACTCGCGTGTCGATGGGTGCTCAGTCGTTCGATGCAGCCGAGTTGGCTGTACTCGAGAGGCTCCATTCGCCCGACGATATCCAACCTTCCGTGGAGACGCTCCGCCACCACGGGATCGAGCACATCAATCTCGACCTCATCTTCGGAATACCCGGGCAGACGCTGGACTCGTGGTCACAGTCACTCAAGCGAGCTATCGACCTCGGTGTCGACCACTTCGCGTGCTACGGCCTGACTTACGAAATCGGCACGAGGCTTACGAACCAGAGAGACACCGGCGAATTGATACCCTGCGAAGAGAACCTCGAAGCGGATATGTACTTGCTCGCGGTGGATACGCTCGGTGCGGCCGGGTGCCGGCAGTACGAGATCAGCAACTTCGCAAGACCGGGCGGCGAGTGTCTACACAACCTCATATACTGGCACAACGATCCCTACATCGGCGTGGGCCCCTCAGCCGCGGGCTGCGTCAGCGGCCGAAGATACAAGAACGTCGCCGACATCGACGAGTATGTTCGGATGATCGACCAGCATGGCCACGCCGAAGCAGAGTCGGAACGGGTCGAAGGCGAGACCCTAATCCACGAGCTCATCATGATGCAGCTTCGGCTCAACGAGGGGTTGTCGATCGACTCGTTCCGCGATCGAACCGGGCACGACGCACGCCAGGTGTTCGGTAACGCAGTCGCCCGACTCACCGACCGGGACCTCTTGCAGGTCACCGACACCCACATCGCTTTGACGGGGCATGGCCGCCTCATCGCCGACGCCGTCATCGCGGACCTCGCCGCCGCACTGCCGGGAGACACGCCGACACGTCTGGGCCACTGACAGCCTGTTGAAGAAGTCGCTTCCGGTCGTCCAAATGTAGCGCCACAAGCTGCTACGGACATGCGCGGCACTTGCCCGCCATACTCAGAGTGTGCGATAATTCGACCGCAGTCGTCCGTACGAATCGGCGAATGCGCTGCGGTGCTTGCTGAGCCTCCGGTGCTTGCCCAGCCTGCAGTGCTTGGTGAGCTTGCTGAGCTTGCTCACGGACGTCCATTCAAGACTCCTAAGGAGACGCGATGAAGATCGAACCCTTTCTGATGGAACGCTGGCAGTCGCTCCACGAGCACGACGTCGAGATCAACCTGTCCGACAGCGGCGTTCATCCGCTCGCTATCCGCGACTTTATCGACGACCCGGCGGAACTCGAAGAGGTAGTTTCACAGCGGCTGATCTACACGCAGACAAACGGCACGCCAGAGCTGCGCGAGACTATTGCTGCGCTCTACTCCGGCGCCACGCCCGACAACGTCGAGGCCATGAGCGGCGGGGCCGAGGCGAACTTCATCGCCGTCTGGACCTTGCTCGAACCGGGCGACGAAGTCGTGGTCATGATTCCCAACTACATGCAGATCGTCGGGATCGTGCGCGGGCTCGGTGGCGTCGTCAAGGAGTGGCGATTGCAGCCGGATCACGAGGCCAAGCGCTGGGTCGCGGATCTCGACGAGCTGCGACGGCTGGTGACTTCGCGCACGAAGCTGATCGCCATCTGCAATCCCGACAACCCTACGGGATCGTGTCTCGACGGTGCGGAGCTTGATACAATCTGCAAGATCGCCGCCGGCCACGGCGCCTGGGTCCTGTCGGACGAGATATACCAGGGACTGGAAAGTAACGGGCAACAGACGCCGACGCTGTGGGGCCGGTCCGATCGCGTCATCGTCACGAACAGCCTGTCGAAAGCGTACGGCTTGCCCGGCCTGCGGCTCGGATGGCTCGTCGCACCTGCGCGAGCCTGCGCCGACTTCTGGGCGCATCACGACTACACCACGATAGGCCCCGGAACGCTCAGCGACCTGATCGCGACGAAGGCTCTGCAACCGGCTCGCCGTGCCCAATTGCTCGACCGTGCCCGGCGGATTCTGCAAGAGAACCTTACGGTCGCAGTCCGATGGCTCGAAGAACACAGTGCCACGATCCGTCACATTCCTCCACGAGCGGGAGCCGTGCTCTATTTCCACTACGCTCACCCGATAAACTCCACGACACTGGCTGAGCGCCTGCTCGCGGAAAAGAGCGTCCTTGTCGTGCCCGGCGACCATTTCGGCATGGACCACTGGCTTCGAATCGGCTTCGGCGGGGAGGCGGAGCACATCGAGGCGGGTCTGCAGCGGATCGGGGAATCGCTGGAATCGCTCGCCGGCCGGAACAGTTAATGTAAAGTCGGAACGACCGCGCAGTGGATCAGCCGCAGAGACGGGCCAACTTCGACTACTTCGGTGGTGTTTGGTACACGTCTTCACGCCGATCGCGCAAGGTGTCCATCGCCGATCTGGTGCGCTCAAGCCTACTGCGATCGATCTCACCGACGATGAGGGTCTTCTCCACTTCGGAGGCGCAAACAAGCGGCGTCCCGTACGGATCGATCAACCGGCTCGTTCCGCAGAATGTGGACCGACCGTCCGTGCCGACCCGGTTCGCCGCGGCCACATACACCTGACCTTCCATTGCCCGGCACGTGGTGAAGGTCTTGAAATGCTCGAGACGCGGAAACGGCCACGCGGACGGAACAACCAGGATCTCAGCGCCTCCCAGAACCAGCGCCCGGGCCATTTCCGGAAAGCGAAGGTCGTAGCAAACCATCACGCCGACCTTGAAGTCGCCTATGCTAACGAGTGTCAGCCAGTCTCCGGCTGACAGATGGTGGTGTTCCATGATCGGCCCGGCACTGAACAGATGAACCTTCCGATACTTGGCGATCAGCTTGCCGTCGTCGCCGATCAGGGCCACGGCGTTGTACAGGCGATCTTCCTCTCGTTCGGACAACCCGCAGATTACGGTGATCGCGTGCTTCGCCGCGAGATCCTGCAGCATCCTGCAAGGACCGCTGTCCCAGGCCGACGCGTGGGCGCTTATGGCCTCCATGTCATAACCGGTGTCGGACATCTCCGGTAGAACAACGACGTCGCAACCGGCACCGGCGGCCCGCCCGATCATCGAACCGATGGTACGACAATTGGCCTCGACGTCTCCGACCTTGCAGTCGATTTGGGCGATTCCAAACTTCATCTGGGCCGACCCGCTCCACCCGCTAGTCAGAGCAGAAGGAGCGTGCAAGAACGGAACGCGCCTTCGCGTCTGCTTCCATGAATAGCATCCTATTCGCTATCCTCGGTGCGCGAAAGGCCGGGTGTGCGATCCGCGGGCCCGGCGATCAGGCAGTCACATACCTCCGTGCATCCCCATCATGCCAGGTCCATTTCCATGCATGTGGCCTGTCGGACCGCCGCCTTGAAGGTGCATTTCGAATGCCTCGCTGATCAGGATCAGTTCCTCCGTGTCGCCGTCCCCATCGAGATCATCGACATCGGCAGTGAGGAAATGCTCGAAGACGTCGCCGCAGGCGTAGTCCAGCCCGAGGAAACCGGGAACAGCCATCGTGTTGTCGATTTCTTCGCCGTCCGCCAGCAAGCACCCGGTGCCGCCCGGCATGTCGAGCGGCCCCAAGCCCATGATCTCCGAGCAGGGAAGCTCCACGGATAGCTCCTCGCCGGCCGGAACCTCGATCACCATTACTTGGTCATTGAGACCCATGTGGCCGGCGAAGTATGAGACGTTGAAGAAGGCGTTCTGATCCGAGTCGTTATGCACTCGCACGGTCGTGATCTCACCCTCTGGGGCTAGATCGCTTACGTTCAGAAAGCCCATTTGCATCGGAACATGTTCTGAATATCCCACCATCAACGCCCCTCCGAACCCGCCGTCACCGCCCACCTGCGCCGCCGTGTCGACAGCCTTCTCCGCGACCTCTGAAACGGCGGCTGAGTCTCCGGCACCGAGGTCAATGATCCCGCCGACGCAGCCGATGCCCAAGAGCGTGATTACCGTGACGCTCGGTATTATCTGAAGCCATCCGCGCATGTGTTGTCTCCCCGTTCAACTTGTGTCCAGTTTCTTAGTCCATTCCCGCACCGCCGCCACACGGCGATGAGGGATCCGGCCCCGGTCGCTCGGAGCGCCGAGGAACCGCACCACATGCACATTGGATGCCCCGGCGCGTGCAGATCTTCCGGCCGATTACGTGAGAACTTCGATACATGACGCCGCTTGGTGGGGTCGTGTGCAAGTGAACTTCATGCCGGTCCGGTCCGCCTTCCGCATCAGGTGCGCGAACTGGTCCTCCCCTGCGTTCACGGGTCGAATTCTGAGAGATCGAGCCTGACTTGCAGCGCTGCAAGAGGCCGCGATGTGGGGGCTACCTAGTGGTCATGGTCGCACGGTCCCATTCCCGATACCTCGGGAGCGATGGCGGCCATGACGGCCGGAAGCTCGGTCTCCTCATCAAGTTTGCTGAGAAGACAGTGACACGTCGTCGGGTCCGTCAGGTGTACGAGCTTCCACTCGCCGACTCCGACCTTGTGACCCTTATGCCGGCCGATCATGCACGGATACTCGCGGCGCGGGCCGTAGTGCTCCTTACTCACCGGTCGGTGGAAGACGACGGCCAGGAACTCGCCGCCACGATCGTAGGTCGCTGCGACCCCGGGCACCTTGCCGAACCGAAACGTGTGGAGGGACTTACGAACGAACCCGCCGGGAAGCACGTCCGGCACGTCGTAATTGAGCTTGGGCGCGTGTCGCCTCGCTTCGACGAGCGAACTCTCCCTGGCATCGTAGTGCTCGAGGAACTTCGTGAACGCCGCCCGCGCGTCGTGCGGCAGAGCGTCGAGGAGGATACTGAAGTCGACCGTCGCGGCTCGTGCCGACGAGCCCTTCCAGGTGAGACCTATCGCCGACAGCCCGATCGCCAGGGCGATAGAGGCCGCGAGCGCCAAGGGCCGACGGCGAATCCACATGGAGTGCACGGATGCCGGACGGGATTGCGGCTCGCGCGCGAGACCGCGTTCAATGGCCGGCCAGAGCGCGTCGGGGGCCGGCACCTCCCCTACCTCCGCCACCTGTAACGCGGCGGCGGAAAGCGATTCGAACTCCGCCCGGCACGAATCACACGTGCCCAGGTGCGACTCGATCACCTGCCGTTCATCGACAGGTAGCTCGCCGTCGAGCAAGAACCCCAACTGTTCTATCGCCTTCTCGCAGTCCATAGCGGTTCAGGCCTGTCACTCGGCGCCGGGACCCCCGGTTTCGTTCGAGGCGGCACCGGATTCCCTCGCCATTATCTTTGGATGATCCGCCGCCCACTCATCTTCCCGCGGACCGTAACTTTTTTGCAATATGTCCCGCAGTCGTTGCCGAGCACGGTTCAGGCGCGACGCAACGGTACCCGAGGCACAATCGAGAACCTCCTCAATCGTCCGGTAATCCAGCCCTTCCTGATACCTCAGGAGAAGGATCGCTCGATCATCCGCCGGCAGAGTCGACAGGGCATCGGCCACGTCAAGGCTGATCGCGGTTCGCTCGGTCCCCGACTCCAAAACAGGCTCGATCTCACGGGCCTCGCGCCCGGATCGCTCTCTAGCGGCACGCCGACGGAACTGCAGAGCCTCGTTTACAGCGATCCGGTAAAGCCAGGTGGCCAGGGCCGACCTGCCGTCGAACCGTCCAATCTGGGAAAATGCCTTGAGATACGTCTCCTGGGCAAGGTCGAACGCGTCGTCGGCGTTGCCCGTCATCCGCAGCAAAAGGCGGTATATGCGCTGGGAAGTACTGTCGTAGACCTCGCGCTGGGCTTGCCG
>CBDUZY010000058.1:0-10204 GCA_965371825.1 uncultured bacterium | reverse complement strand
GTCGAGGTTGTGTTGAGGTTGACGTTGTAGGCAACGAGGAAGTCGCGGGCGCTGACGGCTGTGGCGCCGGACCTGGCGTTGAACGCGGCCGGTCCGAAGTCCGGCTTCCATTTCGGATCGGTGAGCCTCTCCTTTAGAGCCTCGTACTCGCCGGCTCGGACGACGGCCAGGTTGCGCCGCTCTTCGCATTTGGCGGCGTGTTCGTAACAGAAGATCGTCAAGCCGACCTCGTCACCGAGACGCTTGCCGAGCTGGTGAGCGCAGGCAACAGTCTCTTCCATCGTGATACCCCCAACGGGGACCAACGGGCAGACGTCCATCGCACCGAATCGGGGGTGCTCGCCGTGATGTTTGCTCATGTCGATCAGCTCAGCCGCCTTGCGACCGGCGCGGACCGCGGCCTCGATGACCTCGGCGGGCGAACCGACGAAGGTCACGACGGTCCGATTGGTGGCCTTTCCCGGATCGACGTCGAGAAGGCGGGCTCCGTCGACCGATTCGATCTGGTCGGTGATCTGTTTGATTATGGAAAGGTCATTCCCTTCGCTGAAGTTCGGTACGCACTCAATCAGTTGGCTTTTCATTTGTTCTCTCGGGTTCGGACGTTCAGTATTGCCGGGCGACTTCGCGAGCTGCCTTCCGATGGCGGCCGGTGCTCACCTCGTGTGTAACGATCGAGAGTCTAGCTGAACTTCGGGCGGATGTGAACGAAAGCGGATCGAGTGTTGTCGCGAACCGATTAGGGCGAGGATACAGGCGAGATCGGGGCGCGAGAGACTGGTCTGCCGCCGCGTCAGGCGCGCCTGGCGCCCTCGGACAGGGCGGTTGCGCAATGGTCGGCGATACCGGCGACTATGGGGCAGTTCGGTCGTACGCGTCGCCACTTGGCGCAGACGTCGGCCACGGTGCCGAGGTCCTGTTCCTTGCCCTGTCGCGACCAGATGTCGAGCCTGTCGAGCACCTCGTCGAGCAGGCGCGAGTATCGATTGGGATCGACCGTTGCGGGAAGGTCTTCAGTTATGTCGAGGGCGACGTCGGCGGCGGCCGGGGGGCGGACAGCCATTACCGTGCGGAGTACCTTTTCGATGAGCGGATCGGTGAAAGCGGTTCCCTCGGGCGAGCGACGCCACAGATCGACGAGGGGCGTCCAGACCATCAGGGCCTGTGTCCAAGCGGTCCCCAGTTTCCGCAACAGCACGGTTTGAGCCTCGGCGATCAGCTCGGCGCGAATCTCCTTCTCCGCACCCGAAGCGGATCCGTGGACGTTCTCCTCGGCCAGAGCTAGTACACGGTTAAGCTCCGCGTTGGGGATCTCGTCGATGCAGTTGTAGAGCTGGGCGATGCGCTCCCGGCCTTGGGGGCTGACGTCTTCGAAAGCGCGCGACGTACGCCGCATGAGCCTTGCGAGATCACCCCGTGCCCAATGACGATCCACGAAGGTGATCCACGCGGAATCCGGACCGGGCGGGGGCGGTTCCTCAGCGGTGTCGATGTACTCGATGGCCTGTCCAGCCGTTCGCGCCTTTACCACCTTCTTATCATCGCTGAGGAACTGGAAGCTGTGGCGGCGGCCGACCGAAAAACGCAACCCTGCACCGAACGATAGTTTTGCCCGTGCAGGTCCGGGAATGGCGAGCAGCAGGCTCTCCGCGCATTCGAGCCAGTCGTCCGTTGTGTCGACGATCACACTCCGTCCGTCGAAGAGGGCCTGGAGGATTGGACGGCGGAACTCCGAAGTCAGTGACTGTGGGACGGTTGCGCGCGATAGGATGCCCGCGTCGCAGCAGACTGTGAGTTCGACCACGGGTAGAACCGGTTCGGGCGTCAGGGCCGGCACGGTGAGGCCTGCTTCAGCCATCGCACGCACGACGTTGAACGGATTGAACCCACAGTCCGCAAAGCGATCGGCATCGAAGATGACGTTATGCGTGTAGACGCGCTGGCCACCGCGACCGGTGTGCTCAGCGCCCGCCAGGCAGGAGTAGGCGACGCACAGGCGCCCCGTCGGAAGGGCGTAGAATGAAGCGGCGACGGGCGGCTCGGTCGCATCGCGGGGCGGCACGCACATCGCGTCGTGCGAGGGCGAGTGGCGGGTGATCGACTGTCTTTCCTCGGGACGCAGCCCGCGACCGGCTGCGACTAAGCGGTACCCCTCGCCCATCGGAGTACGGATCGACGTAAAGATCGCCTGCTCGCAGGCGAGCGTCGGTGTAGTCATGGCACTCCGACCTCGTTAGGCGTCTAGAGTTTCGACAATACCCAGTCGAACGGCTCGAGGATTCCCCTCGGGGCGATGTGCAGCGGATACTGCACTACATTGTCCCATTCATCCGTACCGTAGCCCAACCCACCAACCACACTCGCCGCAAAGAACTCGAAGTTCGCAAAGCGGCTTTCGCAGATGTTCCACAAACGGTTGAGGTTGGTTTTCGCAAACGCCCGGGGATCGTCGAAGCACTCGGGGCAATGGTCACCTTTGGAGAGGACAACCGCAACGGGTGTCTTCAGACGGTCCCTCTTTTTCGTAGTGAGCACGCCGTCCAGGTAACTCATCAGCTTTAGGGCAAAGAAGTCCGGCTGCGGCGAACCGGCGGCGGCGAGCGCTCCGTCGACTAGGAGAATCGCTCCGGCACTCTTCTCGAGAAGTGACCGGATGACGGTGAAAGTCTTGGGATTGGCGACCTCGGTTGCGATGGCTTCGCCCGCCATGTCGGGCATGACCAAGTCGAAGATCCGGGAGTTCCGCTGCTGGCGGGAGACCTGGTAGTAGGCCCAGTGCCAGTCATCGACCTCGACGGCGGTCTTCGGTGGAAACTGTCGGGCGCCGAGGTATGTAATGACACTGTGCTGCAGGTTCACCGAGTACGCGCCCTTGGGGATGGCCTCGTAGTCCTCCGCACGCTTGGAGAGCATATCGAGGAGCATGCCAAGGTAGACCGTTTTTCCCACGTTACTGTCACCGACGACGGTGACGATGCAGGGATCACGGTCCTGGGCGACGGCCTCCTGGATCAGCGCCATTGGCGCGCTGCAGCTCGCACAGACGATCGCATCGACCTGATTCTGTGTCTCACATATCAGGCAGGGAACCGTCGCCTTCTTCGAGTACGTGGCAGTGGTCACCGAATCACTCCTTGTTGGTCAGCTTCCATTGATCCAGGTTGCCTCCGCGAGATCCATGGCGCAGCGGAAGCCCGTGTTGTGTGGTCGCGCCAAAGCGATTTGACCGGTACGGAACTCGCTTGTGGCCTGCATTTCGAAATAGGTGTCAAACGCTCCGCCGCGAATGACGTGCATGGGCATCTCCCCGACGATGGGCTTGCCCGCTTCGTCGGTAATCGCGTACTCGCTGTCGGTCCACTCCCACACGTTCCCCGCGAGCTGGAGGACGTGATTGGGAGCCGCCCCTTCCGGGTACTTCGACACCGATACCGTCCCCGCGATGCGGGAGGACCAGATGTTGCACTTGTCCCTGTCCATGGCGTCGCCCCAGGGGTAACGCCTCATCATGTCGGTCGAGCTGTCGAGGTGCCACGAGCACGCCATCTGCCATTCCGCTTCGGTCACCAGGCGCTGCCCGACCCACAGAGCGTAGGCCTGGGCCTCGTACCAGCTGATGCCTACGACGGGATGCTCGGCGAGCCTGTTGTCGCATCTGCCTTGACGCCAGAATCGCGGGCCGGGTTGACCGGTCAGATCCTTCAGCTCGATCAGATGCGGCCAGATCTCCTCCGGCCAGTACTCCAGGGCGTCGTACCCGCCGGCGTCGACGAACTTCTGAAAGCGGATGTTCGTGACAGTGTGAACATCCAAGAGAAACGGATCGATGTGAATGTCGTCTTCGGCACCGCCCGCCCCGGCTGTCAGCGTTTGAGGGATCGAGACCGTACCCGCCGGCACCAGGGCCATCCTCTGCTCCAGCTCGTTGTTGGCCGCATCGATGATCGAAGGGCCGTTCGGATCGCTCCGCCACTCGTCGGCGTCACGGGCGATCATCGCGTGGCGACCCTGCTGGAACATGCGCTTGAGCGGGTCTTCAGCGAGCTTCTCAAAGGGCGCCGGTTGGAAGTTGGCCACTTTTCGCTGAAGCGGCGACAGGCCGTTGTCGCCCTTTCGGTCACGCCGCTTCGACGGCGAAGAGTTTCTTTTTCTCGCAAACAATCCCAAGACCATGATCCAGCTCCGTTAGCGGAATGTGACCCGTCTAGGGGTCGTCAAACTCCGATCGTCCTTCGTTTGGCGTCTCGGCGCAGCTTGCGGAACTGCTCCGCTGCGGCACTTGAGGCAGGTTTGGGCGCCCGAGCGGGAGCGTGTTCAACAAGGCCGTGTTCTGCGGGCCTGCCGTTTCCGCCTGGTTCCGTCGGTGGCGGCGCCGGTGTGATGGAAACATCGCCGAGTTGTTGTAAGAACTCGTCGCGCTGTTTGGAGATTTCCTTGTGGTCGCGAGTTATCTGGGCCTGCATCGCGGTGAGCGCTCCGCGCGTCTCGGTCAGCCCCGCCGCCTGCTTTTCGAGTTCCTTCTCGCGTTCCTCCAACTCCGTGTGTTCCCTTTGAAGCTCGGCGCGCTTCATTCCCAGAGCGTTGGCTTCATCCTCCAGGTGTTTTCTGTCGTTGAGCAGGCCGCGCTCGCGTTCGCGAAGAGAATGTGTAGCGGCTTCCTGTTGTTTGCGATGCTCAACGGATCTAACTCTCTCCGCCTCCAGCTGCTGGCGCAGAGAGGCGAGTTCGCGGGCGTCCTCATCGAGCTGCTTGCGAGCTTTCTCGTTGGTCTCCCGTTGGCGGGCGACGTCCTCCTTCAGCTCGGCAAGATCCGCGAGCTTGGCCTCGCAACCGGTCCGCTGCTCGGCGAGTTCAGCCTCGACTTGAACGAGCCGTTCGCGCTCCGCTTGGGTGCGCTGCTGCTGTTTCTGCAGTTCAGCCGTTTCGCGACCGAGTCCCTCCTGAGCCGTGCGCAGGGCGGTCATCGCGTCGCGCGCACACTGTCGGAGCCGACTCGAATCGACCTTCGTGGACTGCGTTTCGGTTGGCTGCTTACGGGCCACTACAACATCCCAAGCACGGATTGTGAACCTCGGCCGCCTGTCGCGTGGGCAGCATTGAACACCTCGACGCTCCTCACTCGTGCGGCCTGCACCAATCAGCGTCGTCACAGGCACGAAACTGACGATGCCACGTGCCGACGAAATCTAGCGTACGATACGGGCTCCGGTCCGGGCGCGCAGCACGGTTATCGCTGGGTATGCGACAGCGGCGGAGTGCGATGATTTCCGGACGTTGACGAAATGCATCCCGCACTCACAGTGCTACTTCTTTGAATACCTGTGGACTTGGTGTTTGGCATGCGCCCAAAAAAGACGGGTCTTTCTTGACGGTGGCAGCGTACCGAGCCACGAGAAACCGCTTAGGGGACCCAGACATGACAGCCGGAGGAAATGTCGCGACAGAACATCGGGTGTGAAATGTAGACTTTTCTGAGGTTGTCGACTTGACCGCCGATCCGGGCGACACGTGCACGCAGGGGTCGTGAGTGTGCAGTGGCTGCGCGGAGCGGCGACCGTATTGGCGATCGGCGCTCTCAGTTACGCGCCGACGCAGAGAGAAGCGGCATGGATAAAACAGATATGCAAACAGCCGTCTTGACTGCTGCCGACTCGGCCATCGAGGCTTTCGAACAGGGACTCGATGCCTATGAGGCGCAAGTCCATACGTGGTCCGAGGATGCGCGCGAGCGCATTGAACAACGGACAGCCGAGGCGGACGAACGTTGCGCCGCCAGAACTCGCGAACTCGACGAGCGGGCCGAGGAACTGACGCGGAAGAGCGCGGAGTTGACGCGCGCGGAGCAGGCCCTCGCCAAGTCGAAGACCGAAATCGAGAAGCTCGCCGACCGGTGCAACCGACGTGAAGGTGAATTAGATAAACGTGCCAAGGAGCTTTCCGAGGCCGAGAGCGGAGCCGCCAAGAGGCATGAAGCCGCGAAGGCGGAGTTCGCCGCGCGCGCGCAAGAACTCCAGAAAGCTCAGGAGGTGGTCCGCCGCGAGACCGAGTCCAAACAGCAGCTTGCGGTATCGCTGGATAAGCGAAAAGCCGACCTCGACAAACTGGAAGCCGGGATCGCGAAGCACAAACAAGAGATAGACGCCCGAGCCGCACAGCTGGCGAAGTTCGGATCCGAGGTTGCCGACCGAGAACGGCGGCTCGATCAGAGAAACGAAGCCGTCACCAGACAGGAACAACAGCTCACCAAACAGTTGGCGGAGCACGAAGAGAGGAAGAACGCCCTCGAACTGCACACGCGCGATCTCACAGCTCAGACCGGACAGATCGAGAAGGAACGCAAGTCGCTCGCCGAGCAGCAGCAGGGGCTAACTGCGGCCGCGGCGAAGCTCGATCACGAGCGGCAGGAGTATGAAAAGACAGTTGCCGCAACCGGGCAGGAGGCGAAAAGGAGAAACGAGCAACTGGACGTTCGGCACAACGAACTAGAGACCTGGCACAAGGAGCTGGAGGGGCGGAACAAGGATAGTGAGAGACTCCATAAGAGTCTCGAAGGCCGACAGAAGGAACTCGCGACCGTCGAGGCAAAACTCACGGCAAGGGCGACTGAGCTGAAGAACGCGACGAAGGAAGTCGAGACCCGGCGGCAGTCGCTGAAGGCCGAGGCAGAGAAGCTCACTTCGCAGCGCTCCGAGCTGGAGGCGTGCGTCGCAAGCCTGGGCGAACGCGAATCCACGGCGACCGCCCGCGAAGCTAAGCTCGAGAAGCGCGATCAGGCCCTCGCGGAAGCTGTGCAGAAGTGCGAGGCGGCCGAGCAAGCCTTCCACGCGGATCGACAGAAGATCGAACAGCTCGGGACCCGGCTCGAGGCCAGGTCGCGCGAACAGAGCGAGACGGCCGAAGCTCTTCAGCAGCGCGAGAACGAACATGCCGCGGCGTCCGAGAAACTGCGACAGCGGTCGGAGCAAATCGAAGCGCAAGCACGGAACGCCGACCTGAGGCGGCGCGAGATCGACGAAGCCGATAAGGAACTTGCCAAAAGGCAAAAGGCCCTTGGCGACCTCGAGCAGAAGCTCGATAAGCACACGCGGAAACTCGAGGACGCGGACGCGAAGCTCCAGGTCCGCGAACAGACCCTAAAGCAAGAGAAGTCCGAACTGGCGTCGGAGAGGAAGGCGGCTCAAAGCGAGGCAACTGCCCAACACCGAGAGCTCAAGCGGCTGGAAGCCGAGATCGCCGCGCGGAAGGCCAACCTCGAGCGAGAGGAGAAGGTTGCGGGTGACGGGAAGGTCGCCCTCAAGCAACAGGCGGGCGAACTGGACAGACGCTCCGAGGCACTTGCGGGGCGAGAGGCCGAGCTGTCATCACAGCGAGAGAAGCTCCAGGTGGCGTTGGCCGGTGTGAAGAACGACAAAGAGGCTGCGCAAAAGGCGACGGACGTCGCCGCCGAGGTCGCCGAGGCGCACAATGATGAACTCAAGAGCGTCCGGGCTGAACTGGAGGCCAAGCGGGCGGACATCGAGTCGCGCCGCAGGCGGGAGCAGGAGCTCGAGCAAGCCCTCCATGAGGCCGAGAGCGGGCGCGAGAGGGCAGCTCAAACCGTCAAGGAAGCGCAGGCCGAGATCGAATCGGCTAGAGCCCGACAACAACAACTAGAGCAGGAGCTTCGTGAAGCCCAGGGAGCCCGCGAGAGCGAGTCGCTTAGTGCCGAAGAGGCACAGGCCCACCTCGAATCGACTGCCGCGCGAGTTCGAGAACTCGAAGAGGTACTTCGAGAAGCGGCGCACGCCCGGGAGACGGAGGCTCGCACGGCCGAGAAATCGCAAGCCGAGATCGAGGCGGCTCATAAGCACGTGGAGGAACTGGAGCAGTTGCTCCGCGAGGCCAAGACCACTCAAGACAATCAGAGCTACGCTACAGAAGAGGCTCAGGCCAAACTCGAGGAGGCACGGAGTCGGGAACAAACCCTCGAACAGGCGCTGAAAGAAGCCGAGGGTGGTCGACAAGGCGAGATCCAGGCCTTCAAGGAGGCACAGGGACAAGTCGAGTCGGCTCGGGCTCGACAGCGAGAACTCGAGCAGGCGCTTCGCGGAGCGGAGGAAGCTCACGAACGGAATGTCAGCGCCGTCACGGCAGTACAGGCCGAGCTCGAGGAAGCACACACTCGGGAGCAGGCCCTCGAACAGGCACTCCGCGAAGCTGAGGAGAAGCGTGAGGGCGAGGTTCGCGCTGCCGAGCAGGCGCGTGCGGAGGCTGAAGCCAAAGCTGAGCAGGCGCGAACCGATGCGAAGGAGATTGTGGCGAAGACTCGGTCGGAGATCGAAGCCAAGACAAATGAGGCGCGGGCGATCGCCGAAAACGCCAAGGTCCAGGCGGGAACCGAGGCGGAGAAACTCGCCTCCAAAGCACGCGTGGAAGCGGAAGGCCTTGCGAACCAGGCCCGAGGTGAGGCCGAACGGCAACTGGCAACCGCGAAAGAAAAGAGCCAAAAACAACTAGCGAAAGCAAAGGACGATACCGAGCATCTCCTGGCCAGTGCCCGCGAAGAGAGCAAGAGAATGCTCGCCAAGACTCAGGAAGAGGCGCGGTCGCTCACGGAGCAGCTCGCGATGGAGAGAGCCGCCGTCGATGAGCAGCGCAAAGCCATAGAAAAACGGGAACAGGAAGTGCTCGCCCTCATGGAAGAGGTGGAGACGAAGGAGAGCGGCGCTGCCGTTGGGCAACGTCGTGGCTCAGAGTCGAGCGCGCTTAAGACCAATGCCAAGGTTCACGCGGCGGTGGCTACCTTCTGGGCGAATCTGTATCAGACCGACAGCGCCGAGCCTGAACGCCGGTCAGCGACGGCCCCGACCGATTCGCTATCGCAAGAGAAGCGAACGGCCGCCGACTTGGAGTGCTCCGTTGCAGGTACACCTCCTCAGGTAGTGTCCGAGGCTAGTGAGGATGAGCCCGTCACCCGCGCGGCGGCAATGAAGGAAGCGTTGGCGGCCGCCCGCGCCGAGGTAGAAGCCGCCAACAAGGAAGAACGGTCGCCGGATAGACCGGAAACATCGGAAGGGTCGCACACGGGCGGCAAGTCCCCGGGACCCAAGAATGCTCCGAAGGTCTCACCGGCGAAGGTCCGAGCGACTGGGGCGAAACAACCGAAATCGCATAAACCCGTAAAGGTCACTCGCGAAACACTTTCAAGCGGCGGTCACCGATTGGGCAAGAAACCAGCGAAGGGTAAGCCCGCGCAGGACGGACCGGAACCGGAAGACGGGCCGGAGTCCGCGCCGAGTGCCTCGGTCGACCTCGATGACGAGACCGCCGATAAGCTGAGAATGTTGAGACGCCTCAACCCGCACAGGTCGGAAGCCGAACTGCTCGGCATGCTCGCCACCAGGCCGGAGAAACAGGCGAACCCACCGGAAGACGACAACCGGAAGAAGCGTTGGTTCGCGCGGAGATGAGAACGGGATCGCGAGTAACGAGTTGCGAATTACGAATTACAGGAGAGGCTCGGCCACGGTTTCGTAACTCGTAACTAGTAATTCGTAACTTGGCGCAGCACCGCCCGCACCGGGCTGCCGTCAAAGCCCACCAGCTTCAAAGGAAGAGCAATCAGCTCATAGAGCCCGGCCGGTACACGGGAAAGTACAAGCCCCTCCAGTATTGCGATGTCGTGTCGCAAGCAGCGGTGATGGGCCGGTAGATCCTTAGATGAGAACAGGTCGATGCCGGGTGTGTCGATTCCGACTAGACGTACGCCGTCCCCGTGAAGGCGATCGATCAGCTCAGGCGCCAGGGCGGCGAAGTCCTCGTTGAATACAGACGGGTTGGGGAAGGTGCCGGTTGCGAAAAGGACGCGCGGGGCCCGGGCTGAGTGCGACCTCTTCGCGGCTGTTAACCAGTCGTCGACGGAAACGCGCGACCCGCGAGGCACGTCAACCCTAATGACCCGGCACGGACCGAGATACGAATCCAAACTCACCTCATCGATGGACGGGGCGTTGACGCCGTAGTGGCTCGGGGCGTCGGCGTGTGCTCCGATGTGAACCGTCGTGCGGAGCGTAGAGAGCGTAACGCTCGCACCATCCGCCAGCTCGGACAGTACCTCACGTGACGGCGGCGTATCGCCCGGCCAGACTTTCAAGGACTCGGTAATTGGTGGGGTAATGTCGTAGAGCATTACGTACAACGTCGACTGCGTAACTCAGCATTCAGC
>CBDUZY010000057.1:0-10248 GCA_965371825.1 uncultured bacterium | reverse complement strand
GACGAGGTTGCCAACGACGTTACGGAGGGTATCCAGTACATCGCCGCCAACCCCAAAGTGACGAACGTCCTGCTGACGGGCGGAGATCCGCTCCTCCTGAGCACGCGCCGCCTTGCTGGAATCCTCGAGGCCCTTCGGGCAATTCCGCACGTGCGAATTATCCGTATCGGGTCGAAGATGCCGGCCTTCGATCCGTGGCGGATTCTGAACGATGGTGAGCTTCGCGACGCGTTTCGCAGAAACTCGACGCCGCGGAACCGGATTTACCTGATGGCCCATTTCGATCATCCGCGCGAGCTGACCGACGCCGCCATCGAGGGAATCGACGCGTTCATCCGATGTGGAGTGATTTGTACAAACCAGTGCCCGCTGCTCAAGGGGATCAACGACGATCCCGAGGTCCTGGCCGAGATGTTTCGCGAGCTATCGTTCATCGGCTGCCCGCCGTACTACCTCTTCCAGGGACGCCCCACGGCCGGTAACGAACGATTCCAAGTGCCGATTGTTCGCGGTTGGGAGATCTTCCGTGAGGCGTTGCGCAGCGGTTCCGGACTTGCACGACGTGCCCGGTTCGTCATGTCGCACGAGACGGGGAAGCTCGAAGTCCTCGCGGTGGACGAACGCTATATCTACCTGCGGTACCATCGCGGGAAGGACCCCAAGCTTCGCGGAAAGGTGATGGTTTACAGGCGGAATGACGACGCTTATTGGCTAGACCAGTTGGAGCCCGCGGAAGCGGGTGGCGCTCCCACGTTCCCCGTGAGTTCTCCTTTCGACGTCTCGGACGGTCCGGAGTAGCCCCGGCCGTCTGCTTCCGGACCCCCACCACAGAATCATACCCTGCAAGCTTCTTGTGACCGACTCAGCCCGTAACCTCACACTTCGCTCCAGCCGGGCTCCGGAGAGGTCGGGTTTGACGCCGGCGACGCCCCGGACTAGAACACCCTCGCCAGGCTATACCGCCACGGATCATGCTCCCTCGCACTTGGCGCGCCGGGCGATTCTCGCCTCGTGCTCCGGAAGAGCGCGATTGCACCGCATTGCATCGGCAGATCCGACCGCGTGGTTGACGGACGGCGTTTCGCGACGACGCGTGGCCAACTTAGGAGGAACTCATGGTTTTCCGCATCGCCTTTGGGGCGGCGCTCGTACTCGTCTGCGTTGGATCGACCCAGGCGCAATCGCCCGAGCCTCAGACGCCGCTTCCCGCCGTTTCGGGCAGTGAAAACCAGCCTCAAACGGATCAGGTTGACAGCACGGTGGCGCCGGTCCAGCCGGAGAAGGTGTCTGACGCCGAGAAGATCGCCCGTCTGCAACGGACGATCGAAGAAGACGGCAAGCAGATCGATGAAATACGTAGTCGATTGAACGACCCGGAGAATGAGTACAGCAAGGCCGAAGCTGACTTCGGCGAGATCGATGGCGAACTCGAAGAGGCAAACGAAACAGTCGAGAAGCTGAAGAGTGCCGGCCAACCCGATGAGGCGGCATCCTTTGAGTCGACGCTCTCGGATCTCCAGAGGCGCCGAGAGCTTGCGAAGGAGCGGTTCGACCTGGCGATCGAGGGGCGCAAGGCCAGACAGCAGCAGTTAGACACTCTTGAGCAGAAGCTCGAGAGCGCCCGCGAGGCCCTGCGGAGACTGACGGCCCCGGTCAACGGAGAGTCCGCGGAACCGCCGGACTCCTCCGACGCAGCGCATCCCACACGGCCTTCTCAGGAAAGCGCCACTGACGGCGTCACGCCCTCGTCGTCACCGGGCTCGGAACAGACGCCTGGTGCTGCGGGGTCCGCGGAAGGCAGCTCAACCGACGAGGAGGTGCCGGTCGACAGAGACCGAGCACCAGGCGCGACCGACGCTCAGGCCCCAGACGACGAGCCGCCCAGTGAAGAGCTCATCAAAGCCCGGGAGGAAGCGAGCACCAAGGAGACGGCTGCGGAGGATGCCGAGCAAGAGGCCCGGTCAGTCACTGAGCGGCTGGAGCAAACTCGGTCTGAGATCGATGTCGTGGGCAAGCGGGTCAGCACTGCTCAACAGCAAGCCGACAACGCTCGGCAAACGGAGAGAACGCTCGACGAGGAACTACAGAAAAAGTGGGACGAAGGTGCTTCGCGCGAGGAGTTGGGCGATCTTCGAGGGCAGATCGGAACAGCCCGCGAGCGGTACACCGAAGCGAGGGCCGACGTGCGTGCGCTGTCGGATCGGCTCAACGAGCTTCATGCGGATCGTGGTAGGCTCCAATCCGAACAGATCGCCGCGTTGCAGGAAGCCGAGGCAAAGCGCGGCGAGGCCGAGCAGGCCCAGGAAGCAGTGGAGTCTCTTCAGAACCCGTTCACTGTGAACAACGTGCTTCAGTGGCTGCTGACGCACGGTCTGAGAGTGTTCCTGGCAATCGGTGGGATATTCTTGGCGCTGACGGTCGCTCGAATCATCGAACGGCGCCTCGTGCCGGTGATCATGCGCGCGGGCGTAGGCGGTTCGGCGCGTGACCGCGAGAATCGCGCCAAGACGCTCCTCGGGGTTTTTCACAATGCCATGAGGGTAGTGGTCGTCGCCGGCGGTCTGCTCGTGATCCTCGCCGAAGTCGGTGTCGACATCGTGCCTTTGCTGGGCGGTGCAGCCGTGCTCGGTCTCGCCGTGGCGTTCGGGGCGCAGAACCTGATCCGCGACTACTTCTACGGATTCATGATCTTGATGGAGAACCAGTTCACGGTGAACGATGTGGTCAAGATCGGCGACACCGCCGGTTTGGTCGAGCGGATCACGCTGCGCATGACCGTTCTGCGCGACCTATCTGGAACGGTCCACTTCGTGCCGCATGGTAACGCGACCACGGTCAGCAACATGACCCACGGATGGTCACGCGCCCTATTCGAGATCGGCGTGGCGTACAAGGAAAACGTCGATAGAGTGATGGAGGTGCTGATGGAGCTGGGGCGCGAGCTGCGCAGCGACCCGGACTTCTCTTACTTCATACTGGATGATCCCGAAATGCTCGGTCTAAGCGAGTTCGGCGACTCAGCCGTGGTCATCAAGTTCTTCATCAAGACCCGTCCGCTCAAGCAGTGGGCGGTGAAGCGTGAGCTGCAGCGACGCATCAAGAACAAGTTCGACGAACTCGGAATCGAGATCCCGTTTCCGCACCGCACGCTGTACCACGTCCATGAGGGTGGCGGTCCCACCGCGGATGCGTAGAAGCGGTGCCGGACGTCAGTGGCCGCTGAATCCCAGACGGGTCAGCGTTCGGCCACGTGTCAGCTTGACAGCGTCATTTTGACCGATCGATCGAGTGACCGGTAACCTCCAAATCCGCAACCTATTGTAAATAAACAACTTGCGCGCAGACCGGGTAGCGTCCAGCACTGGCACGGCGGCTGCACATCTTTGGATCAGCCAGCCGCCCGAGGGGCGGCGCTAAGAAGGTGAAAAACACGAGAGGAGCGTGCGAGGATGTTCATTCGAAGAATGTACCCGGCGTATCCGTTCGGTCAGCTCGGTCGCGAGGTTAATCGGCTTTTCGACAGTGTCGTCGGGCCGACCCAGTGCTGCCAAGACCGCGAGATGCGCGGGCTTCCGGCGGTCAATGTCTGGGAAGACGACGACAACGTCTACACCGAGGCTGAGGTGCCGGGCGTGAGCATGGAAGACATGGAACTTACCGTGGTAGACAACGAACTCTCCATCAAGGGTACTCGTAAACCGGAGAGTGACGAGGGTGTCACATACCATCGGCAGGAGCGCGGCAAGGGCGAGTTCTCGCGATTCATAACGCTCCCCGCGGCTGTGGATGCCAACGGAGTCGATGCCGTGCTCACCAACGGCGTCTTGACGATCACGCTTCCGAAGGCGGCGGATGCCCGACCGAGACGGATCGAGGTCAAATCCGGCTAGGGTTGCAAGGTGGCAACGTGATCATCTGGGTCGGTCCCCCGTCGACTAGGTCGGCGACTGACACGGACGGACCCATGGGCGCGGCGAGCGACCGCGCGACCAAACGAATGGAGGTTAATAGAGATGCCGAATTCAGAGATCATCGAAAGACGTGAGGACGCGGTAACCGGACCGGAGCGAACCCGTGGCGGTCGCGTCTTCAGGCCGAGTGTCGACATAGTCGAAAACGCGGACGAGCTCTTGCTGGTCGCGGATGTGCCCGGCGCTACTGCGGACAGCATAGACATCGACTTCGAGAACGGTGAGTTGTCGATCCACGCACGGGTCGAACCACGTCGCCCCCAAGGCACAACCAGGCATGTCTTGCGCGAATACGGCGTGGGCGATTATCATCGGGAGTTTCGCATCGGAGAGGCGGTCGACGGCAGCAAGATCACGGCCGAGGTGACCAACGGCGTGCTGAAAGTCCATCTGCCGAAAGCCGAGGCCGTCAAGCCGAGGAAGATAGCGGTTTCGACTACCTAGCCGACCGTTGAAAAAGTCTGTGGGATAGACTTTCCAGTCTGCCAGAGAGCCTCTTTGGCCCAAGAAGACCGACTGGAAAGTCGGTCCCACAAGAGGATAGAGTTCTTCAACAGGCTGCTAGACCGGAGCCAACGCGCTGCGGGCGTGCGGATCCCAAGTGGAGACGCCGATGCATCTGCCCAGCGAGTACGTCACCAGGCAGGCCCGCGGATCGTCGGCTACCCTTGCGTCCGCTATGTCAACCACCTGATCCATCGGGGGCTTTGTTCTCTTGTGCGGGGTCGTCTTTCGATTGCGCAGTGCACGCGGGCTTCTCATCCTCGATGTAAGTGCTCGGCAGCACTCGCACTGAGCCGCTCAGTTGGTTAACGGCGACGAACTCCGTCACATTTCGGATCTTGTGTTTTTCGATTCTCACCGGCCCGGCGAAATCCGTCCGAAAGGTAGTCCGGCGGCGTCCGATTTGGATGGATGAGCCCCCTCGGATCATCTCCCTCACCAGCACGTATGGAATACCCTTGGCACGTGCCGCGTCGAGCATATCCGTACGGTGCTGTTCTATCTGCGCTAACTCACCCGACAGGGCGTCGATCTGGGAGAGAAGCTTCTTCGCCTCCTTCTTCTGCGCGGGCAACAGACGGTTGATGTCGGCGATATACGGTTGCACCGCCTGACGCGCACGCTCGATAGCTTCCCGCTTCGTCTTCATACGTCCTCGGAGCTTCTCGGCCTCGCGAACCACGTCGGGATGAAGGCCGACGATGATCTCCGTCCGCACAAAGGCGTCGCTCCCGATCACCGCGATCTCCACACCCTCATGGGCGTAGATGCGCCCGCCGATGATGGAGGCGTTAGCCGCGTGGAGCATTCCTTCGCAGTGGACCCTGCTGTTCATCACCTCCGTCGTTATCTTCACATCGCCGCAAGCACGTAAGTCAGCCTCGTCGCAGAACCTCGCGATTATCTCGCCGCCAGCAACCGTCGACCCTTTGCCTCGTTGCAGGACCCCCCCACGAACGATCACATCACCCTTTGCCTCTACGGTCCCAGCCTCAATTGCTCCGCACACCGAGACCGTTCCCGCGGATTTCACGATAAAGCGATCACGGACGGTTCCGGGAATGTGCACGTCGACGGACGAGTCGATATGACCGGTCTCGAAGTCCACGTCTTTCTTGACCATGAACACTTTATTGATCGAAAGCTTTCCGTTTTCGTAGGAGACCTTTCCCGGATCGACCGCGAGTACAGCCAGCGGATCATCGGGACTGACCTTCGCACTGGCATCGAGCTGCACTTCCTTCGGACGACGGTTTGGCTTGAGAACCGTCCCGTGGACATCGACTCCGTCGGTCCCGGGAACGGGCGGGACGAGCGTCCCTATCGTCTGACCCTCGACGACCGTGACGATCGAGTTGAAAGTGTAGTAGTTTACCTTCGCATCCCCTTGCCAGGCATGTTCCACGCGTTGGAGGTCTTCGTGGGCGACGAAGTCGCCGTCCTTCCCCTCGACCGCGGGACGTCCCTTGGCCATGAGAAGCTTCCCAGGGGGCGTCTCCGATTCCACGCAGATGCGAATACCCTCGGTGATCCGCGCACGAACTGAATCGTCGACGGCAATCTTGGCGGTCGTCAGTTCCTCGAGAATCTCCTCAGGTGTCATCGGGCGCGGATCGTCCGGACAGGCGAGACGGATCCATGCCTCCAGGCGATCTTGCGTCACTTCGACGGTCAATCGCCGCTTGCTCGCCTCTGTCTCTGTTTCCGTCGACATACCGTTGCCCCCTTTTGTCGAATCCGAATGCGCTGCTTCCGTCCGACGGATCATCCGGCGACGCTCAGCCCCATCCAAGAGAGGTATACGCAACTCTTGTTGACGGCGGCATGATAAGGCCGCGGTTCTCTTGACTCCGTAGGCAACTATCGGCTACAGGCGCCCGACCTTGCTTAGGACCATGAGTTTGCTCTCGGTCATCTCCTCCATGGAATATCGGACACCTTCTCGCCCGAGTCCGGAGTTTTTGACGCCGCCGTAGGGCATGCTGTCGACGCGGAAGCTGGGAACGTCATTGATAATCACCCCACCGACCTCGGCCTCGTTGAAGGCATAGTACGCATGATCGAGTGATTTGGTGAACACGCCCGCCTGCAGGCCGTAGACGCTGTCGTTGACGATCCGGATCGCCTCCTTGAAGTCGACGAACGGCTGCACCGTCGCCACCGGCCCGAATGCCTCCACGCAACTGATCTTCTGATGGGGTTCGACGTTCTCGAGCAACGTCGGCTCATAGAACAGGCCGTCGCGACGCCCACCGCAAACGAGCTTCGCTCCGCCGTCGATCGCTTCCCTGACCCATTCTTCGATGCGCTCGGCGTCGCCGAGAGAGATTATCGGTCCGATGAACGTGGTCTCGTCGAATGGGTCGCCTGACTTCAGGACGGCGATGCGGTCACACAGCAACTGTTTGAGATGTTCATAGACGCCCTCGTGGACGACGATGCGCTGAACACTGATGCAGCTCTGTCCCGACTGGTAGAACGCCCCAAATATGATGCGATCCGCCACGTGATCCAGGTCCACGCCTTCGTCGACCACACATGCCGCGTTGCCACCCAGCTCGAGTAGCACCCTCTTTTTTCCCGCGCGGGCTTTGAGATCCCAACCGACCTCCGGCGAGCCAGTGAAGCTCAGGAGCTTGATCCTGTCGTCCGTGGTCAAAAGGTCCGCGGCCTCATGCGAGCAAGGGAGGATGCTGAACGCCCCTTCCGGCAAGTCCGTTTCAGCCAGAATCTCGCCCAAGATGATGGCGCTTACCGGAGTCCAGCTAGCCGGCTTGAGGACAAACGGACAGCCCACGGCAATCGCGGGAGCGACTTTGTGGGCGACGAGGTTGAGCGGGAAGTTAAACGGCGTGATGAAGCTGCACGGACCGACCGGGAACCTGCGCCAGACAGCCTCGCAGCCCTCGGCGCGTTCGTTGATATCGAGCGGAAGGTACTCGCCGGTTATGCGGAGCGATTCCTCCGCGGCGACGCGGAAGGTGTCGCCCAGGCGAGTGACCTCGCCACGCGCATCGCGGATAGGTTTGCCCGCCTCAACGCACAAGACCTTGGCCAGCTCTTCATGCCGTTCGCTGACACGGGCCACGATGTGATTGAGCACGGCTTGACGCTTATAAGCCGACATTTCCCGCGTCTGCTCGAACGCCCGCGTCGCTTCGCCGATCGCAGTGTCCACCGCATCGTGGTCGGCCCGGGCGACACGTGTCACGGGATCGCCGGACCACTTGTCGGTCACGACGAGATCCGTATTCGCCTCAACCGGTCTTCCCGCGAGGAAGAATGGGTAAGTCTCACGGAACATGGATTGTCCTCCGACTGGCTTGGTCACGTCAGAGACGGCGTGACCTGCCCGCCTGTTCAGAGCCCTTTTTCAACAGGCTTCTACGTCTCGACGGTGTACAGAAACCACCGGGCCTTCGCGCTCCCCGACTGCGGCGTCTGCCGCACGAAGTATACCGTCCAAACGGTATCATCGCTCATCCGCAACCGGTAGTAGTGGCGACGAAGGTAAAGATCGCCGCCCGCTCGCGCCCCCTCGCGCGACGTGTCCTTCCAGGCGGAAAGCTCCTCGAGCACCTCGAGCAACCGACCTCGCCACGTGAAACCGGTCGGAAGCCCCGGCAACCCTCGCCCCATTCGTGAGGCGTCGAACGTGCCCGCTCGCGGCGTGATGGGTTCGCTGATCAAATCAGCCATGGTGGGCGTCTCTCGCCGCGAGTCTCATCACATGGAAACGGATGACTGCTCGTCCAGGTGCCGCGGCACACTGCCCCTTGTACTGCGGCGGGGAACGAACAGCCAGTCCTGTGATGCAGAAGTCAGGGCGGGAACGCGCAGCGCGGCGGCCTATGGCGTGGGGGACATCGTGACGAGGCTATCAGTCGCGGTCATTGGGCAGCGGACCTGCGGACAGGACCCGCTCGATCTCGTCCGCGGACATACCGCGCTGGACCATCCGGCGTTTGAGCTCGTTCATGGACGTGACCCGCGCGATCTTGTACCAGAAAGTGGCTATGATTGCCACGATCGGTATGACGAAAGCCCCGGCGACAGCAATGGTCCCCTCGTTCCAGGCGATCTCGGCTAACATGGGTAGCACTCCGTAGTCTAGTCTCCAGCGGCGACCGGGCCGGATCCCGAACGACCAGCTGCTTTCGGAGCCTTATTCGTGGCTCAACCGCTGATATTTGCCGTACCGGACCGATCAGTCAAGGCCGCCGTGCCGAGAGGGTCCGATTAACGATGGCATTCTGGCCCCGCGACCGGTGTCGGCCGGGTCCTCCACCGCTCCATTTTCCCCTGGACACCGGACGGGAAATCGTCCGATCAATACACGACGAAAGGAGAATCCGATGCAGCTACGTACAATCCACAAACTGACTCTTATGGGGCTCGTTACGCTCGCCGGATGCGCGGGCGGCGGCGGCAGGGTCGATGACGGTTCCTGCGATCCCGGTGACCCGCAGTGTTCGGACGGGATGGTCTGCGAGGCCGTGCTCGACGGCGAACACCGATGTGCAACCCCGGTCGAGATCCGCGGGATAGTCGTGGACTTTGCCGACCAGACCCCGATCGAAGGGGCGCTGATCCAAGCCGTGGACATCAACGGCGCCGCCGTCGGGACATCCGACGCGTCGGATGAAACCGGGGCCTTCATACTAACCGTGCCAGCCGTGAGAGACGCAGAAGGCACTCCGCTCGAAGGGATCTACATGCTGCGTGTGCAGGCCGCAGCGTATCAGGAGTTCCCAACGGCCATTCGACCCGCGCTCCCGCTCGACGCCGCCACCGCAACGTCGACCGAAGACGGCTGGGTGATCGAGAACACCCTTACCACGGTCGGCCTCATCGCCCTTCCCGGCGACACCTCCCTCCTCGGGCTCATCTCCGGGAGCATCGTGGCTGACTCGAACGCCGGAATACTCGTCGTCGCGGAGAGTGCCGGCGGCGCGTTCACCGGCTTCAGCGACAGCAACGGCGACTACACGATCTTCAACGTCCCGGCTGGAACATACACGGCAAGCGGCTACTCCGCCGGAGTGCAGCTCCACTCCGCAACGACGTCAGTCGAGGTGGGCGAGGCCGTAGTTGCTCTGGATCTCGACGCATCCGAACAACCACTGAGCACCGTGTCGGGCAGCGTGCAAATCGTCAACGCCCCCGGTGGGGCGCAGACCAGCGTGGTCCTCGCGGTCGAGAGCACGTTCGTGGACGCCGCGGGTCGTGGGACCGTTCCCCCCGGCCTTCGTGTCGGTGAAGTCACTGGAACCTTCCTGCTGGAAGATGTGCCGAACGGTCGATACGTCGTCCTGGCCGCGTTCGAGAACGACGATCTGGTTCGCGACCCGGACCAGACGATTGGCGGCACACAAATCGTCCGCATCGAGGTGCCCGATCCCGTCGCGGGCAACGCGATCAGTTTGCCCGAGGGGTTCAAGGTCACAGAAGCCCTCGAAGTCGTGACGCCCGGGGCCGATGCGCCGGAGGAGGTGTTCACGACGACTCCGGTACTCGAATGGGCGGACGACTCCAGCGAAGACGGGTACGAAATCCGCGTCTTCGACTCCTTCGGCAGCGAGGTCTGGAGTGACGAGATCGGGCCGACGTCCGGCTTAGCCACAGTGACTCACACGTATGCGGGCCCCGCCTTGGACCCCGGCATGTTCTACCAGTTCCGGATCACGTCGTTCCGCGACAAGAACGACGTACGCACTGCAATCAGCACGACCGAAGACCTGAAGGGCGTGTTTTTCTACCTGGTCGAGTGACT
>CBDUZY010000056.1:0-10355 GCA_965371825.1 uncultured bacterium | reverse complement strand
GAGCACACCGATTCCGAACGTGGCTGAAACTGTGATTTTCCCGATGGAGAACATGGCATGTCACCTCCAAAGCGAGTACGGCAGACTTTCCTCCAGACGCCCGAGTTACTGGACCGTCGAGTATACCGCACGTTGGCTTTGTAGGGAAGTCCCTAGCGCCGCCGGATGACGTAAGTCTTTTTAGTGCAAATGGTTACGCGCGCTTCTCTCGCCGCTTCGTGCCTGCGATCAAACTGCTGTGTCGGCGGCCTCGAGCCGATCGTCCGTTCCGTCAGCCCAGGTCCAGGGCCATAATGTGCTTGCGGTCGCGGACGTACAGCGTCTTGCCCACCAGTGTCGGCGCCGCCCACGCGTAGCGCTCGGCCACCGTACACTTCGAATGTACGGTCATTCCCTCCGGGCTGATGGTGGCCAGGGCAAGATGGCCGTTCTCGTCGAGAAGGATGAGCTTGTTGTCCGCGTAGACGCAGTTCGCCTTGGCGAAACCGCGCTCACGCCAGGCGACCTTGCCCGTCTCGAGGTTGAGTCCCATGAAGAACGCCGGGCCGAAATCTCCGCTCGATCCGTACACGTAGTCGCCGAGTAGGATCGCGTTGCCGTGGTGCATCCTCATCTTGCGGGAGTACCAGAGCTGCTCGGGCGTGAACTTGCCGTTCGTCTCGGTGATCTTGACCGCGCGGGCTCCCGAATCATAGGCCGACGAGAAGAACAGCAGGCCGTCCTTTCGCCACACCGGCGTGGAGATGTTGGCGCCTTGGGGCGTCGTTTCTTGATGCCAGAGGAGCTGGCCATTGTTTGGATTGACTCCCATAACGCCGTCGCGCAAGACGAGGACAAGCTGCTCTTCTCCTTTGAATTCGATCAGGATCGGCGAGGCGTAGTTGATTGGATAATCCTGGGCCTTCCACGCCACCTTGCCGGTTGCCTGATCGAAGGCGACGAGCGTTTGACCCTCCGCCGGCTTCTTCTCGTCCTTGGCCTCGTCTTCACCGCCGTCATCGTCCTCTTCGCGTGTTCGGTCGACGGCAACGATGATCGTATCTTTATAGGCGATCGGGCTTGATCCATACCCGCGCCCGGGAATCGGGGCTCCGTATCCCTCGACTAGGTCGTGTTTCCAGATCACCTCGCCGGATTTCTTGTTGTAACAGTGCATGACCGCGTTAGTGCCGATCGTGAAGAGATAATCGCCGGAGATTGTCGGCGTCGTGTGCGGTCCCGGGCCGAACTGGTCCATCAGCGTCGTATGGGGCGACGGGTTCTTGTGCTCCCACACGGTTTTGCCCGTCTTGCTGTCCAGAGCGACGGTGAATTCGTTGTCGTCCGTGCGGTACATGGTGTAAAGAAGTCCGCCGTCGGCGACGATCGTCGAGTATCCGTCCCCCAGCTCGCGCTTCCACAACGTCTTGGGGCCTTCCTCCGGCCAGGTGTCGGCAAGTCCGGTCGAGTCGACTACGAAGTTCCGATTCGGTCCGCCGAACTGCGGCCAGTCTGCTCTCGCGTAGCCGCAGGCCCAAACCGCCATCGTAACCGCCAGCAGCGTGCTGCCTGCCGGGCATCTAAAGAACGACCCTTGGAATGCCTGCAACTTCGATTGCCTCATCATCTCGGCTCCTGTTTTGTAGACCCGCGCATCTCCATCCATTACCTATCCCCGCCCATTCGCTCGACGAACCGCTCCAGCCATAGTCAGAGGCTGGAGGTCGTCCGCGCATACTCGTTATCCTTCATCCTCGGCGCCCCCTACTTGGGCCCGAAACAGTACACAACTCCGTCCTCGTCGCCGATCACGAGTCGACCGCCGGCGACCGCGGGTGAAGCGCTGAAGGGAGCGCCGCTCTCGAATCGCCACACCTCTCGCCCGGTTGTACGGTCCACGGCGTAAAGGTTCCCATCGGACGAGCCGACGAACACCCGATCGCCCACGATAACCGGCGACGAGTCGATCCGACCGTCGGTGGCGAAGACCCAATTCTGGGTCCCGGTCGCCGCGTCGAGCGATCGAAGGCGCTTGTCCCGACCGCCCACGAAGACCGCTCGCTCGGTAACCGCCGCGGAGGACATGATAGGGAACTCTCGTTCCTCGTCCTTGAAACTCCAGATGATCCGCCCCGTCTTCCAGTCGATGCCCAGCATCGTACCGCCATACGTTCCGACGAAGACGCGCGGGCCTTGAACGGCGGCTGAAGCCCCGGATACTGATCCCATGCTCACTTTCCTCACGGATCGCCCGTCGTCGAGCTCGAGGACGTGCAGATGCTCGTCGCAGCCGGCAACGACCGCGTGGCCCTCGGCGATCCCGGGAGTTCCGTGGACCCGGCCTTGCGTCTCGAACTTCCAGAGGAGCTTCCCGTCAGATGCCGAGACACAGTAGACGAATCCGTCGTACGATCCGAAGATCAGGCGACCTCGGTCGAAGTTCGGAGAGGAGATGATGTCCCCGCCGGCTCGGAACTTCCACTTCCCTTTGCCGGTGGCCGCATCAACCGCGTGGAGGACTCCCGACTCGTCGCCGAAGAAGACCACCCCGTCGACGACCGTGGGCGATGAGCGAATCGCCCACTCGTCCTCGGTGGGGTAGCGCCAGAGTTCGTCCCCGTCGGTCAACCTCAAGGCGTAGAACGTGCCGTCGTCCGTTCCGAGAAACACTACATCCTTGACGATGGCAGCCGTGGCGGTCACCGGCTCTTTGAGGTCCTTCTTCCAGGCAACCTCGAGCTTTTTCGGCAACTCGCCGCCGGCGACACCGGTCAGACGCTCATCACCGCGGAACATCCGCCAGTAGCGAGACTGCGGCGCGTCTTTATCATCGCTCGCAGCGATGGCTTCGGGCAGACCCACTGCACCCGGTCCGGTGGTCACGGTCAGGAAGATCATCAGGTGGAAAGCGCCTCGACCTGGCAGTTTCGAGAAGGTGCGTGGTGTTCGCCGGTTCTTCATATGACTTACCGCAGGTTCCTAACCACGCCACGTCGTGTGTTGTATGAGAGGTCCGGACGAATCAGACCGGCCTGAACCGCAGGACCATTGCCGCACCGCCCGCAGCCAGCACTATTCCCAAGTAAAACAACAACCCGGGCGCCTTCGCCGGTTTGTCCCAGACAACCGAAACGACGGTATTCACGATCGGCGCCCCTGCGAAAATGATCGGGGCCACGATCAACGGGTGCCCGCCGGCCTTGATGGCGAATACGACGCCGAGAACTCCCAGCGCCCCAAGAATCCCTGCAAGAGTCGAGAACCCGGCCCCACCGCGCGTGATCTCCAGCGGCTCGGCCTTGGTGATCGCGACATAACCGAGCACCGCGGCGGATACGAGGAAGTAGGCGACCCCTACGAAGAGAAACGCGCGGAGAGCGCTATTCATGCTCCCGAACGCCTTTTGGCCTTGATGTATCATGGGAACGTAGGCCCCCCAGCATACAATCGTCAGCGCGGCGAAGACAAGCCAGTACTTCATCACATGCTCCCAGTGGAGTTCATTGCGCGTCCGGTGGCGACACGTCCGTCAATCGCCGTCGGCCCATTTCTCGAGCACGGCGCGAAAAGTCGGCGGGATCGGAGTCGGATCGAACTGGGCGCCGGCGATTGCACAGCACACCGCGGTCGTCCGCCCGACCGCTATGCGCCGACCGTCGCGCTTGAACGCAATCTCGTACTTGACCGATCTTTCCCCGACTTCGACGACCCTGAGGGCGAGTTCCAGCTCATCCTCGAAGCGCGCCGGCGCCAAGTACTTGCAGGATGTCGAGCTGCGAGGCCAGCCGATCAACCGTTCTCCCTCACGGCTCATCACGCTCATATCCGCCGCCCGCCAGAAGGCGTGCTCGACCTCCTCCATGTATCGATAATACGCCGCGAAGTGCAGGACCCCGGCCATGTCCGTGTCGGAGAACTGCACCCGCCGTTTAATCGTGAACTCAGGGGGCATTACACTCTCCGCGTAGACATCGCCCGCCGGTCGTAGGCCCCCAAGACGAAGGTCCCGGTTCATGCCCGGGACCATGTCGGGCCCGCCGCCCACCTCGACCGGTGCATCTTACCGCATGCCTTTCGCGAAGCCCACCCTCGAAGTGCGGGATCGCGATACTCCGCTCCAGTCAGCCACAGTGTACGCAGTCTTGCGGGCGCGGAGGGTCTGCGATACAACTCCGTACATTCGGTTATTGACCGCAGTGTAACCAAGGAGATTCGCTATGCCCCGCAGTCTGCGATTCATGTTGGCGGTGCTCGTCTTGGCGACGGTTGCCGCGCCCACAATGGCTCACGAGGTCGAAGAGCTCGGAACCCTCGAGGGCAAGGTCGTGTTCAAGGGCGATCCGGACAAACACAAGCAGCGCTGGATCGTAATCCCCGAGGACGCGAAGTGCACTACGCAAGGGCGGTTCTTGACCGAGAACGTGGTAATCAACCTTTACACCGAGCCCCTTACGCTTAGGAACGTGATCGTCTCGATCAAGGAAGGTCCAGTCGACCGGAGCGACCGCTCGCTACAGCGACGGCAGATAATGGTGACGCAAAACTGCCGGTTCAGTCCCCACGTGGTCGCTCTGCTCGACGGCTTGTCGATCGACGTTCGCAACGACGATACCGTTCCGCACAACGTTCACTTCATGGCCAAGGTGAACCGCGAACATAACTTCACGATCCCCCGCAAGGGCATGCAGATGAGCGTCGTAATGGACGCCGAGGATCCCATCGAGATCAAATCGGACTTCTGCCCATGGATGAGCGCGTGGCTCGCGGTCTTCGATCATCCCTACTTCTTGATCACCGGGGAAGAGGGGACTTTCGCATTCGAGGGAGTGCCATCGGGCAAGTACGTCCTCGAGGCCTGGCACGAGACCTTCGGCAAGAAGACGATTACCGTAGAAGTTGGCAAGGGCGAGACCAAGCAGGCCGACTTCGTCTTCGAGCCGGATAAGAAGTGATCACGACGTTTTCGTCAGGCGCCCACGCCGGCTTCGGCTGCCGCTCGACATGCTGACTCCACAACTCGCTCGACCTGAGCGCGGGTGATCTGGGGATACATCGGCAGAGAGAGGATCCGTTTGCAGAGGTCGTGTGTGACCGGCAGGGAATCCGGTCCTGGTGCAAGGTGTCGATACACGGGTTGTTCGTGTACGGGGATCGGATAATGAACGCCGGTGGCGATGCCCGCCTCGCGTAGCGCCGTCCGGATCCGGTCCCGGTTCGCAACCTGTATCACGTAAAGATGATAAACGTGATCGACGCCTGCCTTGCTCGCCGGTCGGACACATTCGTTCTCTGAAGCGAGAAGCTCGTCGTACCAACGGGCCGCTCGCTTACGGGCCATGTTCCATTCATCGAGGTGTCGCAGCTTGACACTGAGCACAGCCGCCTGGATTGCATCCATTCGAGAATTCGAGCCGACGCTAACGTGGGTGAACTTGTCGGAGCGCCCGTGATCGGAAAGCTGGGCGATCCGATTCGCGATCTCCTCATCGTTACAGATGACCGCCCCGGCGTCGCCCCACGCGCCGAGATTCTTGCCGGGAAAGAAACTGAAGGAGGCCGCGTCGCCCAGTTGGCCGGGGCCGACACCCTCGAACTTCGCTCCGTGGGCCTGCGCCGCGTCCTCGATCACCGCGAGCCCGAACCGATCCGCCCAGGCCCGCAAACGCGGCATGTCCACCATCCGCCCGTAGAGGTGTACAGGTACGACGGCCACCGTTCGCTCGGTGCGATGGGCGTCGAGCTGATCGAGATCCATTACATATGTGCCTGGATCGACGTCGACCATCACCGGCTTGTACCGGGCCGACGCGATCGCCTCGACCGTCGCTCCGAAAGTATGAGAGACGGTGATGACCTCGGCGACTCCGTCGCCCTCGCCCAGCACGCCCATAATCGCAAGGCGCAAGGCCTCGGTGCCGTTACCACACGGGATCGTCCGCCGCACACCACAATAGCCGGCGAACTGCTCTGCAAAGGCGTCCACGACCGCACCGCCAATGAATTGTGACGTCGAGACGATCTCGGCGACGGCTGCGTCGAGTTCCTCGCGGAGCGCAGCGTTATGGGCCGCTACGTCCACCAGCGGAATTGGGCTTGCTTCGACCGCCTGCGATACTTGGTTCATGGCTTTTACCTTGCAGCGGGACGAAGGCTCGACCTGAGTGTCAAACAGCGCCGACTGCCTCGCGCACGACCTTGACCTCGGACGCCGGTCTGGTCCCTTCATCGTAGACGACGCTTACGCTTCGTCCGCCTGAACACATCGATTCTTCCAGGGCCTCGAGTACGCACACCACCTTCAGCCCGTTTATGCCGTCCGTGCGCGGGGTCAATTCCTTCGTCATACACTCCGCAAAATGTTCGATCTCGACGCGGAGCGGCTCGACGAGTCCAATGGTCGGAACGCACAGGTCTCCGGCGCGGGTGCGGGTGCGAAACTCGGAGAAGTCCGCCGATGATGACTGGAACTCCAACTGGCCGGATTTGTCGTAGACCTGGATGTGGTGCAGGCTGTCGATGTCGTCGTAGACGAGCATCTTTTCACTGCCCACGATCACCATCCGCCGGACCTTCTGCGGGTCGAGCCATGACACGTGCCCGCCCATGAAACGCCCATCGGCGAAGTCCATCTGGAAGAACGCGACGTCGGCGATGTCGTCGGCCCGTTGGATGAAGCTCGCTCCACGGGCGTTGACTTGAACCGGCCAACTGTCCATCAAGAAGCTCGTAATCGATATGTCGTGCGGGGCGAAGTTCCAAATCGTGTCCACGTCGGACCGCACCCGACCGAGGTTGAGCCGCTGACTGTGGATGTAGAGAACGTTGCCGAGCTCTCCGGAGTCGATTCTTCGTTTCACTTCGTGAACCAAATTGCTGTAAAGGAAGGTGTGGCCGGCCATCAGCACCTGACCCCGCTCGCGGGCCAGGGCGACAAGGGCCCGAGCTTCTCCGCTGGTCGTGCACATCGGCTTTTCAACCAAGACGTGCAGGCCTGCCTCGATCGCCCGGCGGGCTTGCTCGAAGTGGGCGGTCGGAGGCGACGCGAGAACGACGGCGTCCATCGCGCCGTAATCGATCATACGGTCGAACGACGCGTGGACTCGCGAGCCCGGGTATCGCTCCTCCGCTCGACGGCGTGCATCTGCGTCCGGATCGCAGATAGCGACCAGCTTGGTCGACGCACAACCGGCGACATTCCTAAGAAGGTTCTGTCCCCACGCACCAGCACCGGACACACCAACGCGAATCATCTGCACCCTCCCGATCAGCAGAATTAAGGTCGTTCCATGCCATACAGACCCCGCTTAGCTAGTGTTATCGGACATCATTCGGCGCCTCTGAAGGGGTTTCTGATCCGGCCGGGCGGCTGTGACCGATAAGGGTGCGAGTCGGACCGTCAGGTCGCGCGACAGCGGGAACGCCCGCAGATGCCAACCTGGCCGAAGGAACCGTCGTGAAAGTATTGCTGCTCCAAACCTACTACCCCGAGTTTCTCGACGAGCTCTACGCCCGCGAATCGGGACTCTCCGAGATGGATTACGACGGGCAGCTTGCCCGGATCTTCGCCGAGGCGTTCAGCATCGGCGATTCGTACTCGGCCGGACTCCGCACGCTGGGATGCGAAGCCGTCGAAGTGATTACCAACGCGGATGTGGCGCAGTTGGCCTGGGCGACCGAGCGGGGCATCTCCCTTAGCGACGACCGGCACGAACGCCGACGGCAAGTCGTCGCCGCCCAGGTGGAGCACTTTCGCCCGGACGTGCTATACGTGTTCGAGTGGTGTCCGCTCGGCGACGCGTTTCTCTCCAAGATCAAGTCAAAGGTCCGACTGCTGGTCGGGTAGGTATCCTCACCACTTCCCGCTAACCGCACATTCGGTTCATACGACTTGATGATTTCATTGTGGCCGCCGATCGTGGAGTATTTTCGCGACATCGGTATGGACGCCGAGCCGTTGAAGCTCGCCTTCGATGAGCGAATACTCGAACGGCTGCCGCCGAGGAGCCCGGAGTACGATGTCACATTCGTCGGCGGCTTCGGTCCGGCCCATGCGGATCGCATTCCCTGGCTGGAACGGCTTCTCGAGCACATCGAGATTGACATCTTCGGTTACGGGCTCGACAGGGTTCCTTCGAACTCACCGATTCACGGGTGCTTCCGAGGCCCGGCGTGGGGCTTGCGGATGTACGAGATTCTGCATAGCTCTCGAATCACGCTCAACCTCCACGCCCGCATCGACGTCCGAGGGTCGGTGGCCACCAACGTCGCCGCCAACATGCGGCTCTACGAAGCGACGGGTGTGGGGACCTGCCTGGTCACCGAGTGGAAGGACAACCTGGCTGAGATGTTTGAACCCGGGCGGGAGGTCGTCGCGTACACGGGAGCCGATGACTGCGTGGAGAAGATCAGACGTTGCCTGAGCCGCGAGAACGAACGGACGCGAATCGCGGAAGCTGGGCAGCGGCGAACGCTTCTCGACCACACTTTCTCACTGCGCATGCGTGAGCTACTTGAGCTGCTTCGCAGTCGAGTCTAAGCGCTGCGCAACGGAGCCGCGCGTGGATCTCGGCACCTCGTGGACGTCTGTAACCTTCTGGCAAGAAAGAGGTATGTTCGTAGCCTTAACGTTGGACATGATTCCTTGACGTCCGATGGGTCCGAGAACGTTTAGCATTGTTTCGATTGTTATCGGACAATATGTATTGTCGGTTTATCTGGTTTGTCGTCTTGCCGTTCCGTACGCTATCCCAATCGCCCAGCTTAAGAACTTCCCAGCTTGTGCACTCGCCAGCTCACGGAGTCCTTCTCGACGGGCCACGCATTAGGCTCGCCCGACGGGGCCGCCTGTAGGTGTGTTCGTCGTGATGCCGATAGCCATGACGGAAGTTCCCCGGCCTGGGGTCTGTCCGCACCTTGCGCGGACGACGTCCAGCCCGCCAAAGAGTGCTCTATGGTTGAATCGATCGTTGAGAAGAGTCGCGGAGTACCCGTCTGCACGCCCGTCCTTGACGGCCGGGAGCGCGAGTACGTGTGTGACTGCCTCGAAACCAACTGGGTTTCGTCGCTCGGGGAGTACATTCCGCGCTTCGAGCGGGCCTTCGCCGGGCTCTGCGACGCCGCATACGGGGTCTCGTGCAGCAGCGGGACCGCCGCCGTCCACCTCGCCCTCGAGGCCCTGGGGATTGGACCGGGCGACGAGGTCATCATCCCCGCATTCACGCTCATCGTGTCGGCGAACACGGTTTGCTACACGGGGGCGACACCGGTCCTGGTGGACATTCGTCCCGACACCTGGTGCATCGACCCGGATCTGATCGAGGCGAAGATCACCCCGCGCAGCAGGGCGATCGTGGCTGTGCATATGTACGGGCACCCCTGCGACATGGGGGCGATTTGTGACATAGCGAATCGTCACGGGCTGTCGGTGATCGAGGATGCCGCGCAGGCGCACGGGGCGAGGTGGCGTGGCCGCCCGGTCGGCGCCATCGGCGACGTCGGGGCTTTCAGCTTCTACGGCAACAAGATCATAACCACCGGCGAAGGGGGCATGGTCGTGACGAGCGATCAAGCTCTCGCCGACCGATCCGCACTTCTTCGCAATCAGGCCTTCGAGGAAGAGCGCTTCCTGCACAACCACGTGGGGTTCAACTATCGGATGACCAACATCCAGGCCGCCATCGGTCTCGCTCAGTGCGAGCGACTTGGTGAGAAGGTGCGGCGCAAGGTCGAGATCGCAGGCGTTTACGACGGACTGCTTGCCGATGAGCCCGGTCTTAGATGCCAAGCGCGGTCGGCGGACTGCGACCCGGTTTACTGGATGTACGGTGTGGTTCTGGAAGACTCGTTTGGCGTGACCAAGCGAGAAGTCCGCGAGCGGCTTGCGGCCGAGGGCGTGGACACGCGTTCGTTCTTTGTTCCGATGCACCGGCAACCGGTCTACCAGGGCGGGAATGGGCGTTGGCCTGATCTTCGCGGAGACTTCCCCGTCAGCGACGACGTCGGGGAGCGCGGGCTCTATCTGCCTTCGGGCCTGAGTCTCACCCGCGATGAGCAGACGTGGATTGTGGAGCGGCTCTTGGCATGCAGACTCTGACGGTCCCACCACGACCCGGTGTCCACTCTGAATCAGACCCGGAGCCAACGTCGGCGCCGGAAGGGCGTGTGTTTGTTCAGACGGCCGGCCTTACGTCGATCATCCTGGCTACGTATAACGAGCGCGAGAACATTGGCGAGGTTATCCAGGGCATCTTCGAGCATGTGTCCGGCGAGGTAGAAGTGATTGTTGTCGATGACGATTCGCCCGACCGGACCTGGCGGCAGGTGGAGGAGATGGATGACCCCCGAGTGAAGCTCATCCGCCGGGTATCGACGCGCGG
>CBDUZY010000055.1:0-10371 GCA_965371825.1 uncultured bacterium | reverse complement strand
CCCCTATTGTTTGCCCAAATCGAAGGGGGGCTCTCTACTCGCGTACGATCGGCGGAGTCTACCGCACAACTGCCGCAACACGTGCGCGCACCGGACGGCGAACTCACTCTCTTCGCCGACTTCGACGACGTCCGTGGCAACTACGTCGTGTTGTACCTCGTCAACCGTACCGATCGGCGTATTGGCTTCTCTGCCCAGGACGGTGACCCGTACGTCAAGCAAGAAACCTTGGGCGAGTCCGGCCAGTGGGAGCGGGCACAGAGCCACATGTCCTCTTGGTGCGGCAACAGCTACGACCGCGTTCCCTCTCTCGTAGCAGGCGAGTTCTTCAGGTTCCTCGGCTATTCACCAGCAGGTGGCGCGACGAGCACCGTCCGCTACCGCGTCTATCGCGATCGCGCATACATCCTAAAGGACGGGGCATCGGAGTACCGGTTGACCGTATCGAGCGACGCCGAAGAGATACCTCTGAATCTCGTAAGCAACATCGGCCAAGGCCGCGTTTTGGCGTCGGACGTTGCTGATGCACGTCACGACAGCTTGGCCCCGCGCTTTGGCAACTTCGACGCGGTACGAGAGATGGCTCTCGGACTTGTGGAACCCACACGGTGGGCGCGTTGGACTCGGAAGCAAGCCGTAGAGGCACTGCAGCGCTTCCCAGACGAGAAGACGGCCTCAGTGCTTGAAGTACTCCTCGAGGATGGGAATGAACGCGTTCGTTATGCAGCCATTCGAGGCCTTGGCATCATCGGCATGCAGTGCCCGGTCGCGGAAGCACGATTCCAGGAGCTGTTGGTTGACGAAGACGCGGATCGACGTGCCGCAGCGATCACGACGCTCGCGGACCGTCCTGTGACTCTCAAGATCATCCAACGCATGGAAGACCTCCTGGACCACTCAGAATCGCGAGTTCGTGCAGCGGCGCTGTTTGTAACCGCGAAAGCGTGCAAGAGTTTTGCTGAAGCGCACAAGCTCATCCGTGAGTATGAGCCTGATCCCGATCCAGGCGTGCGGAGTTTCCTTGAAGTCGTTCGAGACCCTAAGTACAGGTGGTGTCCGCCAGTGCCAGCCGACTCAGAACAGGGACCCTAAGTTCTCCTTGTCTAGGGAACTGAGGAACGGGGGTCTAAGCACCCGCTTCGCGGATGATCTGCTTCACCGTTGCCCAGGTGAGCCAGTTCTCGCTCCAGCAGATGAGGTTTTTCCATCGGCCGAAGGGGGCGTAGATGCGTTCGATCTGTTTACAGGTAGGCTTGCGGCCCTTGGTGTGATTGGCTGCGACGTGGGCGAACGTTGCGCTGTCGATCGACAGGTGGTCGTGCCGGCCGAGGAAACCGAGCAAGTAGTTCGCACTCGACGGGCCGATCCCGCTGATGCTGCGGAGCTTCGCGACGATCTCCTCGCTGGAGACGGCCGGATCGACGGCCATCGCGTCCAGCGATTCCGGATCGAACCGACCGTCGCACACATCGCGGCAGAACTTCAGGATGGGACCCGCCCGGTAACCGACTCGGCACACCTCTTTCAGGTAAGTCTCGCCGGCGCGAAGTATCTCCCGCGGCGTGGGCCAGGCAGCCAGGCTCCGAAAGTGTTGCAGATTCGGCCCGAGCTGGCCCAGCCGGTTTATCATCTTAACGGCTTGGGTCCAATTGACGTTGGTCGCGAGGAGGGCCTTGAGGATGTTCTCAGTCATGGAGGCCGAGCGGATCAGGCGACCGGCCCCGATGCGTGGGATCACGGCAAGCGCCGGATGCTCGGCACAGATCGCGTAGAACTCGGAAAGGTCACGATCGAGCCCCAGCGTAAGGCGAAGGTCTCGCAGGATGCGCTCGACGACCGTGTCTTCGATGGATGCTGCGTCCATCGCGTCTGTGTCGATGGCCACGTGGAGGGTTCGTTTCTTCCGGCTTCGACCGGCCCGCTCGGTGACGCCAACACGGATCGCTCGGTGTCGATCGCGTTCGATCACCTGGAAGCATCGCCCACCCTCGGACCAGCTCATCGGGAAGCACTCGTGCCAGCCGTGGCTAAGCGCGGTCGCCTTGAGGGAAAACGTGGCCGGTGCGGATAGAGTTGTCGTCCGAGCGAGCATACTGGACTTCCCCGATCCGGAGGGAATGGTTCGACTCGCCCGGCGAGTCGCGCGGACCGACTATCCGCCGACGGGCCGCCTTCGTCAAACCGAGGCTGGCAACACTGGCAGAGCGGACGACCGTCCCTGCAACGCGAGACGACGCTCAGACGGTGGAGACTGTTCTCTTCTGCAAGCTATCGGACCTTACGAGTTTTTCCCGTAGGAACCTGTGATTGATGCTGTTAGATCAGCCGTAACCCCCCATCGCACCGGTACTTGTGTGTATCGAATTTAGAGCCACAATATCTTGTGTTTGTGGTTGACGACCCCCAATAATTGGGGTACAGTTAAATTTGCCCCGTTGACCTCCCGGACTCGGTCACAATGGCGTGGTCTGGTCCCCTGTGGCTTGGAGGCAAAGTTTCGGGGCATATCGAGTCGTCCCGGCGAGGCGGCTCATCCGGAGCGTCCGAGGGGCGCTCTTTCTTTCGGATTCGGGCGAAACGGAAACGATTTAATCCGGCCAAAGCGCCGGTGGAGGCGTGGCGACTTTATGACGGAGGCGCTATTAGACGACCGCGGCTTGAGTGTTAAGGATGACACGAGGAAGTCGCAGCTAGGGTTCTCAAAGAACGCGGAAAGAGTCCTTCGGGCGAGGTACCTGAAGAAGGACGAGAAGGGTCGTTGCATCGAGTCCGCGGCTGATCTTTTTCGGCGGGTCGCCAAAGCGATTGCCGACGCCGAAACCCGCTACGACCCTGACCCGGAAGTCCGCAGCGAGTGGGAGGACCGCTTCTACTCGTTGATGGTGAGTAGACGGTTCATGCCCAACAGCCCGACGTTGATGAACGCCGGTCGCGAGATGGGCATGCTCAGTGCGTGTTTCGTGCTACCCGTCCGCGACAGCATCAACGACATCTTCGACTCCATCAAGCACACGGCGCTAATCCAAAAAGCCGGCGGAGGAACCGGCTTCGCCTTCGACGAGCTACGCCCCACCGGCGATTATATTAGCAGTTCGGGCGGGACGACGAGCGGCCCCATTTCGTTCTGGCGGGCCTTTAGCGAGGCGACCAACGCGATCCAGCAAGGGGCGTTTCGCCGAGGGGCCAACATGGGGATGATGTCGATCCATCACCCCGACATTCTCAAGTTCCTTCACGCCAAGGAGGACCTTTCGCAGTTCACAAACTACAACATCTCGGTGAAGGTGTTGGATGAGTGGATGGACGCGTTCGTCGACGAGCCGGATGGGCTGCACGTCGTGCGGAATCCGCGAACGGGGCGTACCTACTTGCTGCCCAAGGATCTGGCGATTTGGGAGTACGACCTTCGCTCGCTTACCGAGGTGACCGAAGACGGTTCGCGTCCGCCCGGCGAGTTTTACACGCGCCGGGAGATTTGGGATATCATCGTCAACAACGCCCACCGCACAGGCGAGCCGGGAGTGGTCTACATCGACCGAGTCAACGAGGGGAACCCCACGCCCCACATCGGTCGGATCGAGGCGACGAATCCTTGCGGCGAACAACCTCTGTTGCCCTACGAGGCGTGCAACCTGGGAAGTATCAACCTGGACGAGTTCGTGAGGACGGATGATCAGGGAGCACCAACGGTCGACTGGGATACCCTCCGGGAGACCGTTCACGAATCGACGAGGTTCCTGGACAACGTAATCGACGTCAACCGGTATCCGCTTGACGAGATTACCGCGATGTGCGAGTCGAATCGCAAGATCGGGCTGGGCGTTATGGGCTTTGCGGACGCCCTGTTCAGGCTCGGCGTCGCCTACGACAGCGAAGAAGGCGTGGCATGGGGCGAGCGTTTCATGCGGTTTGTCCACGAGGAATCGCACGCTTACAGCGAGAAGCTCGCCGGCGATAGAGGCTGCTTTCCGAACTGGAAGGGCAGCATATACGACACGGAATTCGATCGACCGATGCGAAATGCGACGTGTACGACCGTGGCACCGACCGGTACGATCAGCATCATCGGGGGTTGTTCGGGCGGCATCGAGCCGCTCTACAACCTGGTGTTCTTCCGCAACGTCCTGAAAGGCGAGGGAGAAGGCCAGACCCCGATGGTGGAGATCAATCCGGTCTTCGAGGACGTCGCGCGTCGGGACGGTTTGTTGAGCGAGGGTCTGATGGAGCGACTGGCCACGGAGGGCACCCTCGCCAACGTCCCCAACATTCCCGAGGAACTGAAGCGCGTATTCGTGTGTGCGCACGACATCGCGCCCGAGTGGCATATTCGAATGCAGGCGGCGTTTCAGAAGTATTGCGATGCCTCTATTTCGAAGACGATCAACTTTCCGCATAGCGCGACGAAGGAGGACGTCGCCGGGATCTACCGGCGAGCGTACGAACTCGGCTGCAAGGGTGTCACCGTCTATCGCGACGGGTGCCGAAAGCACCAACCCATGGCGTTGAAGGAAGGTGATAAACCCCACGGCGAGGCGGCAGCGAGCGCCGCCGCAACCAGCAGCTTGGCGAAGCCGCTGGAACCGGCGGTTCTTCCGGAAATCTGCAGCGGCATCCGAGTCCGGCAGCTGACTCCGTTTGGTAACATGCACATCAATATCACCGTCGATCCGAGTACGGAGCGCGAGATGGAAGTCTTCGCCCAGCTCGGCAAGGGCGGGGATCTGGCAAACAGCGACCTCGAGGCGATCTGTCGGATGATCAGCCTGTGGCTTCGCGCCGGAGGCAGTCTGCGGCTCGTGATCAACCAGCTTCATTCGATCGGATCGAGTCTACAGGTATCTACCAAGGAAGGTAAGATCATGAGCCTCGGTGACGGGATCGCCCGTGGCCTGAGGCGGTACATGCGGGCGAAATCGGAGTTCGGGCTCAGAGCGCTCCTGACTGGGGAGACGGCGGCCAGTCCGTCTGAGCGCATTGCCGGCGACGGCGACGGAAACGGCTCCCGCGGGAACGGCAACGGGTCGAACGGCAAGAAAAGCGGGACGAAAACCACTACCGAGGCAGTCGCGGAGCCGGTGGGCGCGCCCGCCCCGACGCGCATGGACGCCCTGGGAATACAGTGGCAACAGACACAGTACAAAGTACGTTGCCCAGATTGCCAAGGAGAGCTTCGGTTTGGAGAGGGTTGCGTTACCTGCGACGCCTGCGGCTTCTCGGAGTGCTAAAGAAGGCCGAAGTCCGGTAAAATTGCGTTTTTTGAGCTGACTTTTGCTGCGAGGCGTGTAGAATATATGATGAGAGGCGAAAGCTCGCGGGTCTATCCTGCCGATAGTAATTAGCGCGTGGGCACGTGTGCGGCCAGAACAACAAAGAGGAGTGGTCGTACTGATTATACATTCGGAGGTGTCGACCAAACGGTCGCGTATGAACGAGTAGTACCAGGCTTCTTTCCCCTCCGGAAAGCACCGTTTCGCCCTAGGGTGAGCGGTGCTTTCTTAATTGGGGTTTGAAGCATCGCGGACCCGGTGGCCGGGTGAACCGATGGGCGAGCAGGGCGAACCGGATCGGCGAACGAGGCGCTTGTCAACGGTTTCCAGGCTGCTATACTTGCCGGGCTCAGACTCGTTGCTTTCTTTGGAATGACCACGCAGTGGCGAGAAGCGACCCTGCAGGAGAACACGATGGCTGTTCGGATCAGGTTGAAGAAGGTCGGGCGGCGCCACCGCCCGGCGTACCGTCTTGCCGCCGTGGACAGTCGGCGGGCACGCGACAGCAAAGTAATCGAAGAACTCGGCAGTTACGATCCTCTCTGCGCCCAGGAGGAGTCCCAGGTCACTCTCAAGCGTGAGCGCATCGAGTATTGGCTGAGCGTTGGTGCACAGCCGAGCGAGATCGTGAAGAGCTTGCTGAAGAAGCAGGGGATACCGGCCGCCGTGTCGTAGACCTTGGTTGGTTCGACCGATGCGGATCGACGTTCTAACGCTCTTCCCGGAAGTGTTCGGACCGTATCTGTCTTCGAGCATTGTAGGCCGAGCTGTTCAAAAGGGCTTGGTAAGCGTTCGGTGCCTGAGCTTTAGGGAGTTCGCCCACGACGCCCATCGAACGGTTGACGATAGGCCGTTCGGCGGCGGGCCAGGCATGGTCCTCATGTGTCCACCGGTGGTGGAGGCGTTGGAGGACCTCGAGGCTGACAGTGAGGATGAGCCGGCCCGGATCCTGCTGACGCCGCAAGGTGAGCGTCTGACGCAGGATCTTGTCGCGCGGCTCGCGGGCGAGCCTTGGCTCGTTCTGGTCTGCGGACACTACGAAGGGTTCGACGAGCGAATACGCACGCTGACAAAGGCCCGTGAGGTTTCTGTCGGCGATTACGTTCTCTCGGGTGGCGAGCCGGCGGCGATGGTCCTGATCGATGCTGTCGTCCGGCTTCTGCCGGGAGCTTTGGGTGACGAGCGCTCGGCGGTGGAGGACTCCTTCGCCGACGGGACGCTGGAGCATCCGCAGTACACCAGGCCTCGGGAGTACCGGGGACTGAGCGTGCCCGACATATTGCTGTCGGGTGACCACGGCAAGATAGCGGAGTGGCGCCGAGAACAGGCGCTCGAACGCACTCGGGCACGACGACCGGATTTGCTCGACGACCGATCCTGACCCGGAGCGGTCAACGGTTCTAAGGTCTCGAGAATAGGTGTAGGGCTAGCCCACCGGCGGATCGAACGGGCGTGTTGAAATTCCAGGGAGCAATGCGATGACTCACCCGTTGATCGATTTGGTTGAAAAGCCGTATCTCAAGACCAAGCCCGTGCTCTTCCACGTCGGAGACACGGTTGACGTGCGAACGAGGATCGTGGAGGGCGAAAAGGAGCGGGTCCAGGTCTACAACGGCGTGGTGATCGCCCGTCGTGGTCGGGGCATCAACGAGGTGTTTACCGTCAGGCGGATCGTCGCTAACGAGGGCGTCGAGCGGACCTTCCCAGTCCACTCGACGAACGTTGTCGACGTGAAGATCAAACGTCGCGGACGGGTGCGTCGGGCGAAGCTCTACTTCCTCAGAGGCCGCATCGGCAAGGCTCGCAAACTCCGTGAACTTCGCGTTCATCACAAGGCTTCTGCGGGGCGTGAACTGGCGGCGGCAGCCGTCTAGTAAACACCTTCGATTGGGCGCCCGCGGCGAGCGGGCGGCTGCTCGCTACCTCAAGCGACACGGTTACCGAATCCTGGTCCGCAATTACCACTGCGTGGCGGGTGAGATCGACCTGATCGCCGCTGACGGCGAGAACGTTGTCTTCGTCGAGGTGAAGACCCGCTCGGAAGGTGGGGGTGAGTACGAACCATCGGTCGGTGTCTTGCGTGCTCAGCAGGACCGTATCGGGCGGGCGGCTCGGCATTTCCTAGGCAGGGCGGGCGGGGCGGACAGGCCGTGTCGGTTCGACATCGTCGCGATCGTCTGGCCGGCGCGCGGACGCCCCCGAATCGAACATTACGAAGACGCGTTTCACCCGCGCGGGCTGTGAGCCGACGGGCGGTCGCTCGAAGTCCCGCGGAGACGGCGGCTTGACATGGGCCTGATCGACTCACACGCACACCTTACGTTTCCGGAACTCGCTGATCAGCTCGACGCGGTGCTCGCTCGTTGCGAGCAAGCCGACGTCGATCGGGTCATCACCATCGGAACCGATCTTGCGGATGGTCGCCGGGCGGTCGAGCTGGCCCATCGATTCCCCGAGCGAATCCGAGCGGGAGCGGCGTTTCATCCGCACGAGGCCGGGAAGGTGACGGATTCGGGTCTAACTGCTATGGCTGTTCTTTGGGACGATCCGCGCGTGGTCGCCTTGGGCGAGATGGGGCTCGACTATCACTACGACTTTGCGGATCGGGCCACGCAGCGTTCCGTCTTCGCCCGGCAGCTCGACCTCGCCGGGGACAAGCCAAAGCCGATCGTTATCCACTGTCGCGAGGCGTTCGCGGATCTGGTGCCGATTCTCGTCGACCACGGTTTCGAGAACCGTTCCGTCGTGTTCCATTGCTTCACGGGTTCGAGTTCGGAAGCTGAGCAAGTCGCTGAGCACGGCTGGCGCATCTCGTTCACTGGCGTTGTTACGTTCCCCAAGGCCGACGAGCTCAAAGAGATCGCTCGGACTTACCCCGCTGACAAGTTGATGGTCGAAACGGATTCGCCGTTCCTGTCGCCCGTGCCGGTACGCAACAAGCGTCCAAACGAACCGGCGCATTTGGCCCACATCGTTCGCTTCCTGGCCGAGCTTAGAGATGTATCGTTCGAGCCGCTCGCCGAGCAGACCGCCAACAACACCAGAGCGTTCTTCGGAATAACTTGACCACTCTTGCGTCCTGGAAGCACCGTCCTCCGTGCGATCTACCAGCCGGAACTCGGTTCGGGCACAGGTGTGCGCACGGCGCTTGACAGCGGTTGCCCTTGCCACAGAATCCACCGGGTCGCTGCCGTCTTGTGACGAGTGGTCGGGGCCGGGCCGTGTACGGAATTCGAGGAGAGTGACAATGATTAGACGTCGCGCAGTTGGTGTAACTGTTGTTGGTGTAGCGGTCGCTTCAGTGGCCGTGCTGTTGAACGTCAGCCCCGAGCGGGCTGACGCTCACTGCCAGGTACCGTGCGGAATCTACGATGACGCCGCCCGAATCGCACGGATGCGCGAGGACGCCGCGACGATCGAGAAGGCAATCGCCGCGATCAACGAGCTGTCGGGGCAGCACGGCGCCCAGGCGTTCAACCAGGCGGCTCGTTGGGTGTCGACAAAGGAGGATCACGCATCGCACATAATCGAGGTTGTGTCGCAGTACTTCCTGACACAGAGGGTCAAGCCCGTCGAAGCCGGGGCGGATGGGTTCGGCGCATATGTCAAGAAGCTGGTCGATCACCACGCGGTTATGACTGCGGCGATGAAGACCAAGCAGAACGCCGACCCCAAGTACGTCGAGACCCTGCGAAAGGCGATCGACGCGTTGGCGGAGCACTACAAGTAGGCATGGAGCCGCTGTAACCGGCGGATCGGCTGCGGTCAGGCGGTTTCCGTGGGAGTTTTTGACCGATGAGAACATCAGTCCATCGCCGCATTCTCCGGCGTATGATGTCGATCCCGACGGCGCCGTTCGCCGAGCATCAGGTGGCCGAGGAGATCGAGCGGTTCTGTAAGGATCGCAAGAGCACACGACTCACGCGTGATCGTGTCGGCAACTTACTCGTGCGCGTTCGGATCGGGCGACGGGTGATCAAGAGGCCCGTTTGTATCACAGCCCATCTGGACCACCCGGCGTTCGTCGCCGATCGCATGGCGGATAAAGGACGCCTGCGGGCGATCTGGCGCGGGGGAGTCAGCGAGGAGTACTTTGTCGGTAGCCGGGTCCGCTTCGACGTATCCGGAAGGTGGGTGAAGGGGCGGGTCCAGTCGGTCAAGACCGTGCGTCGCGCCGGTCGGCGACGGGTGGAGACCGCTCTTGTCGAGGTTCGCGGCAATGTTCCGCCCGGGTCGATCGGGGTGTGGGATCTGCCGGATCCAGCCATTCGTGGTCGTCGCGTCTACGCCGGCAACTGCGACGACATGGCCGGCGTCTCAGCCATGCTGTGCGCCATAGATGAACTGGTCCGCGCGGGAAAAAGCTGCGACGCCTACTTCTTGTTTACACGTGCGGAGGAAGTCGGGTTCATCGGGGCGATTGCCGCTTCTCGGCTGAAGACCGTCCCGAAGAAGTGCTTCATCGTGGCGATGGAGACGAGTTCCGAGCTGCCGCACGCCAAGATGGGCGACGGTCCGATTCTTCGCGTCGGAGACAAGATCAGCACGTTCACACACGAACCGACGGCACATTGTCACCACATCGCCCAACAACTCGAGCGGAAGAGTCGCGGCTTTAGATACCAGCGCAGACTGATGGACGGCGGATCATGTGAGTCGTCCGCGTACCGGGCCCTCGGTTACGAGGCTACCGGCATGTGCCTCGCTTTGGGTAACTACCACAACATGGACACGAAGCGGAAGCGAATCGCGTCCGAGTACGTGAACCTGACCGACTTCGACAACGTGGTGAAGTGGTTTATCGAGCTTGCTAGGGCACCGCGCTCCTATACCGGACGCGACGACACGCTTCTTGGGCAGCTCGAGGAGCTGGAAGGGACGTACAGAACGCTGCTTCGGTCGACGGTCGATTCGTCCACTTGACGTTTGGGTTCCACGATCTTCACCTCCGGGTAGACTGCGCGGCGGTGGGAAAGGGTGGAGTCTAACTGGCGATCGCCGAGTCGGTGATTCCGTCACCGGGCGTGACACCGCTGAGCACGTTGGCGTAGACGCGCATTCGTTGTTCGATCGAGCGCCGAAGGCCGAACACTTCGTAAGCCTG
>CBDUZY010000054.1:0-10435 GCA_965371825.1 uncultured bacterium | reverse complement strand
GCCGCACGCGGGCATCGCGGATGAAACGCACATCCCGCCGGTCGGTCTGACAGCCTCGGGACTTCGCCCGGCGGGGCTACCGGCTTCGATCGGCTCGTCGGATCCGTATCGGGCACCGCCGATAGGAGCGCCTGGGTGTAGGGATGTTGCGGTCGCGTATATAGATCGACCGTATCCGCCTCCTCGACGATTCTCCCCGCGTACATGACCGCGACGCGATCGCTGAACTGCTGGACCACGGCCAGATTGTGCGCGATCAACAAGTACGTCAGCCCGAACTCCGCCTGGAGATCATTGAGCAAGTTGAGGATCTGCGATTGGACTGAAACGTCCAAGGCGCTCACCGGTTCATCCAGGATCACGAACTTCGGATTCAAGGCTATTGCCCGGGCGATTCCGATGCGTTGTCTCTGGCCTCCGGAGAACTCATGCGGGAACCGACCTGCGTCCGCCGGTCTCATTCCGACTCGACTCAACAACTCCGCCGCTATCTCCGCCCGCCGGGACCGCCCGGACACTCGCTGGACGATGAGGGGTTCAGCCACGATGTGTCCAACGGTCATGCGCGGGTTCAGGCTGCCAAACGGGTCCTGGAAGACGATCTGCATGTCGCGACGCAGCCGCCGAAGCCCAGCCCGCGACGCGGACATGATATCGACACCGTCGAGCAGCACGCTGCCCGCATCCGCGTCTATGAGTCGCAGGACGGCCCGGGCGAGCGTCGTCTTGCCGCACCCGCTCTCGCCCACGAGCGCGAGTGTCCTGCCACGTTCGATTTCGAAGCTCACGCCGTCTACCGCGCGCAGCGTTCCGCCCGTCGCACCGAAGAAAGCACCACGTCGCGCGAAATGAACGGACAGACCTCTTACTTGAACCAAGGGGCTTCCATCGCTCGCCGCTGTGCTCATGCCGGTGCCTGTGTCCTTCATTACAGGAGGGACTCTACCGGGCTATCCCGGCACTGATCAACCCCGCCTGGCGGTCGGCGTGCCCCTCGCTTACACCGCCGGAACCGCTATGATCGCCGTCGGAGGTGGCGTGTACCCTACAGCGTCTGGATGCAGAAGAGGAATAGTGCCATGGTAACGATCGGGATGAACTACGCCGTCCGTGAGGGCAAGGAAGAGACGTTCGAGAACGCGTTCAGGAAGGTAGCCAAGGCCATGGAGGACATGCCCGGCCATACGGAGTCGCACCTCTACCGCGACGTCAACGACCCGCGCCAGTACCTGATCCTCTCGCAGTGGAGCGACAAGGCCAAGTTCGACGAATTCATCAGCTCGGACACGTTCCGCAGCGTCGCCAACTGGGGCAAGGAGGAGATACTCATCGGCCGACCCAGACACGAAATCTACGGCGGATCGGAGACCGCGTAGGCCTGTTCCCCTTTTTTGAGGCCCGGTCGGACGCCGAAGGGTCCGTGACAGAATCGGCAGGTGGGGTCGCAGGCTGACGGCATGCTCTGTGGTAGCCGGGGGAAGTGTCACGGACCGTCGCGCCCCCCCTTCTCGCGCCCGGTTGAACAGATCGTCTTGGCACCCTAGAATCCCTGCAGGTCTGTTTGCATTCCCGGAGGAAGGCGAGCCGGCTGCCGGTCCCGATGCCGTTCTTACTCGGCCGAGCCGGTCCGAGCCCGCCGCAGGGGTGTCCGCGAGAGCATGGCCAAGAAAAAAAAGCAATTGGGCGAGACGTTGGTCGGGTGGGGAATCATAGACCCAAACGCACTCGCGGACGCACTTGAATACGCCAAAGAGCACGGGAAGCGCATTGGCGAAGCCCTGGTCGAACTCGAGCTCTGCAGCGAAGACGACGTCGCTAAGGCACTAGCAACTCAATTCGGGCTGGAATACATCGACCTCGACAAACACCAGGTCGATCGAGACGTTCTGGGCCTGATTCCGACCAAGCTAATCGAGGATTACCTCGTCGTCCCGCTCGGCGAGGAAGGAGACCGCCTGAAGGTCATCATCACCGATCCACTCGATCTGGAGACGTTGGATCTGCTTCGGTTTCGATTGAACCGCGAAATCGTCCCGACGCTCGCTCCGACAGGCAAGGTGAAGCGCTTCATCGACAAGTTCTGCAGCGCCCAGGGGGATGTGCTGTCACAGACCATGGCCAGCATCGACCAAGAGGCTCCCGAGGGCGAGGAGAAGGCCGGAAGCGGGCAGGATGACGCGGGCGACGCGCCGATCATCCGGTTGGTCAACCTGCTGATCACGGAGGCGGTCAACACACGAGCGAGTGATATCCATATCGAGCCGATGGCGGACCGAGTGCGCGTCCGCTATCGCACCGACGGTGTCTGCCGCGTCCGCGACGACGTTCCCAAGCACATGCAAGGGGCCGTGGTCACACGTTTCAAGATCATGGCGGGGATTGATATCGCCGAGCGGCGCATACCACAGGACGGCCGCATCAAGATGAAGATCGGCGCCGGCATGATCGACTTCCGGGTGAGTGCCTGCCCCGCCTATCACGGAGAGAGCATCGTCCTTCGTATTCTACGCCCGGAATCCGTTCAGATCGGTATCCCGGCTTTGGGGTTCGCCGAGGACGACTACGCGACGTTCCAGAAGATCATCAAGCGACCGAACGGCATTTTTCTGGTAACCGGACCGACCGGGTCCGGAAAGACCACGACGCTGTATGCGGCCTTGCAAGAGCTGAACCAACCCAACCGCAAGATAATCACGGCCGAGGACCCCGTCGAATACAACTTCACGGGCATGAACCAGTGCCAGGTGAAGGAGGACATCGGTCTGACCTTCGCCAAGATCCTGCGGGCCATGCTGCGTCAAGCCCCGAACATCATTCTGGTGGGCGAGATTCGCGACCGGGAGGTCGGCGACGTCGCCATCCAGGCCGCCCTGACAGGGCACCTGGTGTTCAGCACGCTGCACACCAACGACGCTCCATCGGCCGTCACGCGGTTGATCGACATGGGCGTAAAGCCGTTCCTGGTGGCGAGTTCGATCCAGGCGATCATGGCCCAGCGACTCATCCGGGTCATTTGCTCCGAGTGCAAGGAGGTGGACGACAACCCGAACCCGCGGACACTGAAGCTGCTCGCTTTCACGGAGGAAGAGCTCAAGGGCCAGACGATCTGGAAGGGGCGGGGATGTCAACGGTGCAATAACACGGGCTATCGAGGGCGCATCGGCATCTTCGAGATGCTCCTGATGAACTCCCAACTGCGCGATCTCGCGTTCAATCGAGGCACGGCGACGCAACTGCGAGCCGCAGCCCGGGCGGGTGGCATGCGAAACCTGCTCGAGGATGGCAAGCTCAAGGTTCTCCGTGGAGTGACAACACCGGAAGACCTGCTGCGCTGCACCCAGGCAGAGGGAGTCTCGGAAGATTGATCGGGCGGCCGTCCCAAAGCGCCCCGTTTAGCGCGAAGGCGGCCAGTCGAGTGTAGGAACCATTGGCGACGTGCCCCGGCTTGGAAGATTCCCAGCCGGTCGAACGCGGCGCCGTGACCCAGAGGACGAACGAAGTGGCGACTATCCACATTGATCGGTTGTTGGAGACCGTCATCAAACAAGGGGCGTCGGACCTGCACCTTACGGTCGGCAGACCTCCGGTGATTCGGTTGAACGGTCGCCTGCGCTCATTGGAAACGAAAGTTCTCGGTCCGGACGATACGGCCGCGCTGATGAAGGCGATCACTCCGGAGCGAAACCAACAGGAGGTGCAGGAGGAGGGTGGTACCGACTTCGGGTTCGCCTTCGGGGATGCCGGGCGCTTTCGGGTGGCGGTGTTCAAACAAAAAGGGAACATAGCCATAGTCTTGCGTTTGATCCCGGCCAAGCTGCTCACGTTTGAAGATATCGGCCTGCCGGAGATTTGTCGCGCCCTGTGCCGTCGGCCGCGAGGTTTGTTTCTCGTCACCGGTCCCACCGGTTGCGGCAAGACGACGACCCTGGCGACGATGGTGGACTACATCAACAAGAGCATGGATCGCCACATCGTCACCATCGAAGACCCGATCGAGTACTACCACAACCACAAGAAGTGCATCATAAACCAGCGTGACGTCGGCACCGACGTCCCCAGCTTCGCCGAGGCTCTCAAGCGTGTGTTGCGGATGGATCCGGACGTAATCCTGGTTGGTGAGTTCCGTGATCTCGAGACGATAGGGGCGGGCATTCGCGCCGCGGAGACCGGCCACCTGGTCTTCGCCACGCTCCACACGACAGGTTGCCAGGGTACCATCAACCGAATCATCGACGCCTATCCGCACGAGCAGCAGGAGCAGATTCGGGTACAGATGTCCACCAACCTGCTGGCCAGCCTGTCTCAGACACTTCTGCCGCGGATCCCGTCCGGAATGATCGCGGCCTACGAGTTCATGGTGACCACGCCGGCAATCGCGAACCTCATCCGCGAAAACAAGACCTTCCGTATCGACTCGGCGATCCAGACAGGTAAGAAGTACGGCATGCAGCTTCTCGACGAGCACCTCTGGTCCTTGTACCAGGACGGTTTGGTCTCGGCGGAAGACGTCGTCGACCAGGCGAGGAACTCGGGCATGATGCAGGACAAGATCGACACCCACGCCCGGGGGCTCGACGCCAGCGTCGGCGAAGGGGACGAAGACCGAGGCCCGACTCTCAGAACATCGTAGGCGAGCGACATACGCGTATGAGTGACAAGCCAGAGAGCAAGTCGACCGCGACAAAGCCGGGGGCGGCGGCGGCGACCAAGACCGCGAAGATGCCCCCCATCGAACAGCTCCGCGGTCGACAGCTCGGACGAATTCTCATCAAGATGGGTAAGCTCCGGCGGGCGCAGGTCCACGAGGCTCTCGATATCCAGAAGGAACGCGGCGGCCCGCTCGGGCAGATCCTGGTCGAGCTGGGACACGTCACGGAGGAAGATCTCAACCTCGCCTTGGCCGCCCAGACCGGCATGGCCGTGGTCGAACTCGCCAAGATGGACATCCCCGACGAAGTGATCGCCGTGATGCCTTCGCAGATGGCGACCACCTACAGGGTCGTTCCGTTCGATTTCGACCGCGAGTCGAACCTGCTATCCCTGGCCCTGGATAACCCTGACAACTTCATCGCCACCGATGACTTGAGAACGCTGCTGGGATTCGACATCAAGGCATCTCTTTGCAGTCCGAAGGAGTTGCAAACCGCTCTCGATCGGTTCTACCCCGAGGGGGAACAGGATTCGATCACCGGTCTAATCGACGAACTGAGCGACGACGACGACCTGGCCAAGTTCACCGGGCGGGGCGACAGCATCGACCTCGCCGAAATCAAGGAGATGGTGGAGTCCAACCCGGTCAAGAAGCTGCTCAACCTCGTGCTGCTTCAGGCCATCAAGGACAAGGCGAGCGACGTTCATTTTGAGCCGTTCGAGGACGAGTTCAAGATGCGCTACCGCATCGACGGCGTACTCTACGAGATGGTCCCGCCGCCGAAATACGTATCGCTCGCACTCTCGTCTCGCATCAAGGTTATGGCCAACCTGGACATCGCAGAACGGCGACTGCCCCAGGACGGCCGCATCGAGCTGTCCCTCCGTGGCGTCCCCATCGACTTGCGGGTGAGCGTGCTACCCACGATGTTCGGTGAGAGCGTGGTGCTCCGCGTACTCGACCGGTCAAATGTTCAACTGAACCTCAACAAAATCGGGATGAGGGACGACCAGCTGAAGATATTCCGTCAGCTCATGACCAAGCCCAACGGCATTATCATTAACACCGGACCGACCGGTTCCGGGAAGACCACGACACTCTACGCAGCCCTTCAAGAGCTGAATTCGGTGGAGGTGAAGATTCTGACGGCGGAGGACCCGGTGGAGTACGACGTCGACGGTCTGATCCAGTGTCAGATACGGACCGACGTGGGTATGACTTTCGCACGGGCCCTCCGCAGCTTTCTCCGCCAGGACCCCGATATTATCCTCGTCGGAGAGATCCGTGACCTGGAGACCGCACAGATCAGCGTGCAAGCATCGTTGACGGGACACCTGGTTTTCTCGACTCTGCACACGAACGACGCGCCGTCTACCATTGCGCGCCTGCTCGACCTCGGGCTCGAACCGTTCCTTATCACGGCAACGCTCGAGGCGATCATCGCCCAGCGGCTGGTGCGTAGGATCTGCACGAACTGCAAAACGGAGTATCGGCCGACCGAGGAGCAGCTCATGGAACTCGCCCTCCGCCCGGAGGACGTCGGTGACCGAGTGTTCTTCTACGGCAAGGGTTGCGACTATTGTAACAACACAGGATACCGTGGCCGAGTCGGGATTTACGAGGCGATGGTACTGGACGACACGCTTCGGGAAATGATCATGCGGAAGGGCTCGACGGCGGTTCTGCGTAGAGAGGCGATCAAGCACGGCATGCGGACGCTGCGCGAGGCGGGCCTGTACGCTATCTACGACGGTATAACTTCACTCGATGAGGTGGTCCGCGAGACGATTATAGAGGAATAGCACGTCGATTGTCCGCGACGCGTCCGTGTGAACAGGAGAGAAGAAGGCGCCGACGGCAATGGGATTGAGCCGGACGCCGCGCCGACCGGGTTTCACCGGCGTAACGAGAAGGTGTGATCATGCCCACATTCGCATATGAGGCCATGAACCAGGCGGGGCAGCAGGTCAAGGACGAGCTCGAGGCTCTGTCCAGTGAAGACGCTCTCGCCAAGATCCGCAACCTGGGCTATTTCCCGACGCGAATCCGCGAGAAAGGCGGCGCTAAAGGGAAAGCCGGCGGCGGGAAGAAGAAGGGCGTCGGGTTCTCGATCGGTAGGGTCCCGGTCAAGCAGATAACGCAGATGACCAGGCAACTGTCGACGCTTCAAGATGCGGGCCTGCCGATCCTCCGCAGCCTGCAGATCCTCGATGAGCAGCAGAAACCGGGACTGCTGAAGAACATCTTGCGAGCCATGGCTGAGGATATCGAGGGCGGATCCACCCTATCCGAGGCCTGCGCAAGACAGCCCAAGGCGTTCAACCGGCTTTACGTCAACATGATCGCCGCCGGCGAGACGGGTGGCGTGCTGGACATCATCCTTCAGCGGTTGGCGGAGTTCATGGAAAAGGCCGAGAGGCTCAAGCGCAAGATCATCGGCGCCATGATCTACCCGGTCGTCGTCGTGGGCTTCGCGGGGTCGATCGTCGTCGGCATCATGATCGTCGTTATCCCGAAGTTCAAGGACATCTTCCACGACTTCGACGTAGATCTGCCGCCCCCCACCAAGATCTTGATGGGGGCGTCGGACTGGGTCGTGAAGGGCACGCCGCCCGGCTGGTTGGTGATCATCCTCAGCCCCGTCATCTTCATTGTGCTGCTGAAGCTGATAAAGTCCTCGAAGGGCGGTCGATACGCCGTCGATTTCATAGGTCTATATGTCCCGGTCCTCGGGCCGTTGCTGCGTAGGAGTTCGGTTTCCCGCTTTACGCGTACGCTCGGCACGCTGATCGCCGCCGGTGTGCCGATTCTCGAGGCCCTTACGATCACCCGTGAGACCGCCGGTAACGAGGTGTACGCACGCGCCCTGGACAAAGTCCACGACTCGATCCGCGAGGGCGAGAGTTTTGCAGCCCCGTTGCGTGTAGCCAAGGTCGTGGACGGGCTGGTCGTGAACATGATCGACGTCGGCGAGGAAACGGGGGAGCTGGACAAGATGCTCCTCAAGATCGCGGACAACTATGAGGAGGAAATGGACGTAGCCGTAGCGAGCCTCGTTTCGCTGGTCGAACCCATCATGGTCGTTGTGCTGGGCGGGGTCGTCGGCTTCATCGTTATCGCCCTGTTCATGCCGCTCGTGCAGTTGATCCAGTCGGTTTCGGGATAGGTTAGCGGCATGGTCCGCCCGGGTGGCTCGCCGGTTAGTTGGAGTCGAATGCAAACCGTGTGCACTGGACCGGTCACACGCAGGAGTCAGCAACCCAGGAGTCAGCAACCAATGAACCCACGTGAGACGAACTCGAAGACCGTTCGAGACCGGGGCCGGCGACCGCCGCTCCGAGGGGGCGCTTTCTCCCTGATCGAATTGCTCACGGTTGTCTTCATCATCTCCCTTTTGATCGCAATTCTGATCCCCTCGATCCACTCGGCGCGAAACCAGGCTAAGGGGATCACGACGAGACAGGCGATGAACTCGATCGAGGCGGGGCTGGAGATGTTCAAGAACGACAACGGCGCCGAGTTCCCGCACACCAACGGGTATCCGCCGTCGTTCTCGCACCCGCCCATTCGCAACTACACGGGCTTCAGCCCCGAGCTCGGTGAGTTCCCCTTCCTATCCGAGAACGCCCCGGTCGTGTACGGCGCCCAATGGCTGCCGGCCATGCTCATGGGGGTCGACGCCCAGGGGTTCATCCCGCGAAAATCGGTGCCTCGCGGTATCCGGAGCGAACCCTGGAAGTGGTACACGCCCGACGCCAACGGCCCAGGCAAATCCATCACCGAGCGAGCTTCGTTGTACGTCGATCCGGGCAATCTGGACATGCGCAAGACGAGAGAGCTTCCGGGTCGGCCCAACATGGATCACTTCCCTGACTGGAGCAGTGACGACAGCGACCCCAAGGCGATGCAGAACCTGCCGGTGATCGTCGACGCCTTCGATCAGGCAATTCTCTACTACGCAGCCAATACTCATGGCCGCCCGACCAACATGGTCGAGAAAGAGCACCGGGCGGACAACAAGTACGACGGTGGGTCGGTCCAGACCGTGGGCCCGCCGTTCTTTTTCCACCAGGACAACGCCGGCTTCACCGGAACCGACACCGATCCGAACGGGTGGGACTACGGCAACGTCAGAGATGGTCACCCGATCGCAGAATCGGGGGACGACTTCGTCCCGAAAGATATTCGCGATGACACGAAACGGGAAACGTTCGCAACCTACGTCATCGATCGCAAAATCTATACCTCCTTCGCGGGCGACGCCGATCCGAGTGACGACATTCCCCTGTATCCGGTCAACAAGTCCGGCTACCTTCTGATCAGCCCCGGGGTGGATGGGCGCTACGGAACACTGGATGACCTATCGAACTTGCCGAAGTGGCCGGATTAGCTGGGGGAGTCGAGCGTGAAGGGCAGATAGTCGAGGGTCGAACGAGGAAACGCCCCACGCCCAAACGCGTGTTGCCGGGCTTTGGCCCGAAGCAGAGACGAAGGACGGATAAAACATGACGAACCATCGCAAGCCGACTACTCACCGCGCGTTTACGCTGATCGAGATGCTCGTGGTCATCGCCATCATCGCGTTGCTTCTCGCCGCCCTGCTGCCGGCGTTTTCGGTGGTGAGGACCAAGGCGAAGATCGCGGTGACTCAAGGGCAATTCGGGGCTCTCGATACGAGTATAAACCTCTATCGGGCCGAGAAGGCTATGGGTGGCGGGCTTCCGCCTTCGGCAACAGACAATCCGAGCGACAGGCTGACAATCGCCGATCCTTCCGAAACGGCGGCAGGCAAGGATGTCCTCGTGGCCGGGGCCCAGCTACTAGTTCAGGCAATGATCGGCGCGGACGGGTTGGGTCCGCCCGGGTTCAGGGACGTCAGCAAGCCAAAGGACGGCGAATGGTGGGACAACACCCATAAGGGGCAGGACGGCGGAATCTACTACATCAACGAAACAACGGGAAGCGTCGAGTACCCGCGCTACGGCGAGGGAGGATACGTCGACGAGAAGATGCGCGCGCGAGCCAAGTCGCTGGAGGATCTCTATGACTCCGGCATGGTCATCAACTACGATCCCAACGGCAACTTCGCGGGCGACGCCCCCATGTTCGTCGACGCCTTCGGCACGCCCATCCTCTACTACAAGGCCCGACCCACCAGCCTGAAGCTCATCGGCAACAGTGAAGGACCGGGCATCTACTACCAGGAAGACAACGGGATAATCACCGGAACGGAGAACGGAACGGTTCCGCAGCAGGAGGGGCTCGATTTCGGCGCGGGTCCCGATGAGCACGACTTCTACCACCTGATCCACGACGCCGTATCGCCCAAGCCGACCGACAAGATTGACGAAATCCTCGACGACCCGAACTATGTGCACACGTTCGCCCTGTTCATTATGGATCCGTCTATCAAGGCCAGGCCGACGCCGGCCCGAAAGGACTCGTATCTGCTCATCAGCGCCGGACCGGACGGGCGATACGGCTCCGATGACGACGTGCTGAACTGGACGCCGAAGAGCGATTAACAGCCGGGCAGCTTCGGGTCCGTGACAGAATCGGCGGTAGGGTCGCAGGCTGAAGGCCTGCACTGTAGTAGCCGGGGGCAAGCGTAGCGCCGCCCCCGGATGACGCCGTCACCGAACCGCCCGACCCTGAAAGGGTCGTCTATTCTCTGCGGCGTGTGCGCTGGAACGTTTATGCGACCCCTACAGGGTCGAACGGAACGGATGTCGGGGTTACCGTGGGCGGCCTGCCGCCGCCGGGGGGCTGGGCCACCGCGCCAGT